>JAUMVQ010000009.1 GCA_030530085.1 Desulfovibrionaceae bacterium
GCAGGGCCTTGGCATCGGCTTCGTTGATTTCGTTCTGGGTGGCGCAGGGGAAGGCAGCGTAGCAGGGGGTATCCCACACCTTGTGCCTGCCTGCGGCGTAGTCGGAGGCAGCCGTATACTGGGCAGAGGGACGCAGTTCTGCGTACCTGGTCAGGCGGGCGTATTCCACTTCCTTCACCTGGCGCAGCACATCCACGTCAATGCCTTCGGGATCATAGATCATGCCGGTGGAGTCGGAGACTGTCACGGGCTTGGCACCCAGCTGGTGCAGTTTCTGGCAGCAGTAGATGGCCACATTGCCGGAACCGGACACGGCGCAGACCTTGCCCTTAAAGTCTTCGCCCCTGGCAGCCAGCATGCTCTGTGCAAAGTAGACGCAGCCGTAGCCGGTGGCTTCTGTACGGGCAAGGGAACCGCCAAAGAGCAGGTTCTTTCCGGTCAGCACGCCCTCATAGTGACGGGTCAGGTGCTTGTAGGCACCAAAGAGGTAGCCTACCTCACGTCCGCCCACGCCGATATCGCCGGCAGGCACGTCCACCCTGGGTCCGATGAAGGGCACGAGGTTTGTCATGAAAGCCTGGCAGAAACGCATGATTTCTGCATCAGAGCGGCCCTTGGGGTTAAAGTCGCTGCCGCCCTTGGCACCGCCCATGGAAAGGCCGGTCAGGGCATTCTTGAAGATCTGCTCAAAGCCCAGGAACTTCAGGATGCTCAGGTTGACGCTGGGATGCAGGCGGAGGCCGCCCTTGTAGGGTCCGAGGGCAGAGTTGTACTGCACGCGGTAGCCTCTGTTCACATGGGTCTTGCCGGCATCGTCTGTCCAGGCCACGCGGAAGGAAACTATTCTTTCAGGCTCGACAATGCGTTCCAGGATTGAATGCTGCTCGTATTTGGGGTTGGCTTCAATGGCAGGCTGAAGGGTCTCAAGCACTTCCTTGCAGGCCTGCAGGAATTCAGGTTCGGCGGCGCAACGCTTTTCAACGTCGGCGACAACGCGGGAAATATAATCCATGGGGGGAAACCTCACTACGCTCCGGAATACGACCGGAAAGGGGGAAAGACGGTGACAAACTACAGGCGTCGTCTTCAGGAAGATGGGGGGCTCTTGGCTTGAACAACGTCCATGGATATATGTCACAAAATGGCCGGTCCAGTCTGCACAGATCTTTTGGGGGGAAAGGCTGCACAATGACTTCACGGCCTAAATGCCTCTGCGTCCAAAAAAATTTAAAGGACGCAGAAATGTCTTCTTTATGCCTTATCCGTTGCCTGAGCCCAGCGTCCGTGAGCAAAGCGGGAGAAGGCAGCAAAAGAAGGCAAAGACGGCTGTTTTTACCTCAAAAAAAAAGTATAGACAATATTTTCGGCAAGGCAGAAGAATACAAAATCCCGTCCCTTATGCAGGCTGCACTGTTGCCGCAACAGAAACACCCTGCCTGCTTTTTCCCTGAAAGAATACTCATGCGCTATACATCTCTTGAGTAAACAAAAAAGGCAATGTAAGGTTGATCCATAAAATTTTGCTGGCAGCATGCCTTTGCTTCTATTGCACGGGAAGGCTGTCCTTTAGGAAATGACCATACGGCCGTTCCTTTTTTCTGAATTCCTTTTTGATGCCGCTGCTGCCATGGCAGGGGGCAGGCTTTCTTCTGCCTGCAGCTTAAGTTTCAGGCCGTGGCACAAGGCAGCAGCATCCTGCAGCACATACATTGCGGAGATTTTCATGTCTGATATCTTAAGCAAAAATGCAGCACTAAAAACGCTTTGCGATGCCCATCTTGATGAGCTGGCCCAAAAAGAAGGCCTGACAAAGGAAGAAATTATCTTAGGCCTGAACAAGGGCACCATGGTCCTGCTCGGCAACATACGTCACAGCAACGTGAAGCCCATTCTTGTCGGCCAGCCTTCTTCCATCAAGGTCAATGCCAACATAGGAACATCCCCTCTTTGCAGCAATGAAGAACTGGAGATTGAGAAGCTGAAGGTTGCTGAGGAAGCCGGCGCAGACACGGCCATGGATCTCTCCATCGCCGGCGACCTGGACAGCATCAGGGTCAAGATGCTGGCAGCAAGCCCGCTCCCCTTAGGCACAGTGCCCATGTACGCAGTGGGCCAGCAGCTGCTGGACGGCAATCGCGAAATATCCTCCATGCAGCCTGACGAACTGTTTGCCGAAATTGAAAAGCAGGCAGAACAGGGCGTTGACTTTATGACCCTGCACTGCGGCATCTCCTATGATGGTGCCCGCATGGGAGCAGAAAAAAGCCGCGTGATGGGCATAGTGTCGCGCGGAGGCTCCATGCTGGCCAGGTGGATGCTGGAAAACAAGAAGGAAAATCCCCTTATCGAGCACTTTGACAGGCTTCTTTCCATTGCCATCAAATACAATATCACCCTGTCCCTAGGCGATGCCCTGCGTCCCGGAGCAGGCGTTGATGCCGGCGACTGCGCCCAGTTTGAGGAAGTGCTCAATCTTGCCAGGCTGCAGCAAAGGGCCCTTGAGGCTGGCGTGCAGTGCATGATTGAAGGGCCGGGGCATGTGGGCCTGCATGCAGTGCCTACCCAGATTTCTGCCATCAAGACACTCACCCACGGCGCGCCTCTCTACGTCCTGGGACCCTTAGTCGTGGACAGCTGCCCTGGCTACGATCACATAGCAGGCGCCATTGGCGGTGCCATGGGCGTCACTGCAGGCGTCGATTTCCTGTGCTACATTACCCCTGCCGAGCATCTTACCCTGCCCGACAAGGACGATGTTAAGGCAGGCGTCATGGCCTCCCGCATCGCAGCACATGCAGGCGAGGTTGCCTTAGGCACCAAGAGGGCCCTTGCCCGCGAGGCCAGCATGAACGAGGCTCGCCGCAACCTTGACTGGGAAGGCATGAAAAAGGCCGCCCTGGATCCTGGCATGATCGACAAAAGAAGGGCACAGCACCACAATGAGGAAGTCTGTGCCATGTGCGGAAAATTCTGCGCCGTCAAAATGCTGCGTGATGCCAAGGTGCTGTAGCAGCGGCCAGAGTTTTGGAAAATCTGCAGCTTAAAACCTGCGTATAAGGACTCCGTCAATTTTTTTGGAGCCTTGCAGGACACTGAGGGGGCTTTACGCCCCCTCTTCTTTTGGCCGTAAACTTGTACATTGTATCAAAAAATCACACTCTGTATCTCTTCATTACGAAGGATATAGTGCGTGCTACGGCCGGATCCTTCCTGTTGCAGGATGCCATTTTCAACCAGGTATTTTATGGAGCGTGCTGCCGTATCCTGGGAGCATTTGCAGATTTTTGCCCACTTTGAGGACGTAAGTTTCCCTTCAAAGCCATCAAATAACATGCTGATAATCTTGCGCTGGCTGTCATCAAGCGTAACCTGGCTGAATTTCTGCCAGCACAAGGCCTTATGAACAATCTTGCCTGCCAGTTCCTCTGCATTGCAAATTGACTTTTTCAGACAGGTAAAAAACCATTCCAGCCATTCCGTAATATCCAGCGTTCCCTTTCTGTGTACTTTCCAGGATATGGTAATATTCCTTTCTATCTTTTCGGATTTGCGCAGACATACTGTACAACCTGTATGAAGTATTGTCTGCCCTAGACAGCATCATCTCAGCAACAGCCCTTGCAATACGGCCATTTCCGTCTTCAAAGGGGTGGAGTGTCACAAGCCATAAATGGGCTATGGCACTTTTTAGAAGGGGATTGCAGCCATGATCATTCTCAATCCAGTTCAAAAAGTCACTGACCTGAGACGGCAGCTTTTCGGCAGCAGGCGCTTCATAGTGAACAACTTCCCTGCCTGAATGTAATGACACAACCTGCATAGGGCCGTTTTTGTCGTCACGCAATTTGCCTGCTGTAATTTCGTACAAGCCGCTCTTGCCAGTCGGGAAAAGGGCAGCATGCCAGCCGCACAGTCTTTCCAGGGTTAATTTTTCCCTGCAGTTATGCGTGGCATCCACCATCATCTCCACAATGCCGTCAATATAATGGCTGCCTGGGACCTGACTGTGGCTGCTGAGGTTAAGCCTTCTGGCAACAGCTGACCTCACCTGCTCCATATTGAGCAGCACGCCTTCAATCTCGCTTGATTTGACGAGCTCTGCGGTCATATTCTGAAGGATGGCTTCCTGCTGAAAACTGAATCCAAGCGATTTTATAGTGCCCGGCAGCTTTCCGCGCAAAAAAGACACCTCAGACAAAAGGTCCGACAATTTTTTGTAATCCCAGCTGAAACGGGGCCAGTCCTGCTGTTCGTGTATGTACATATTTTTCTCCGCATAATATGCGGAGAGACACGTTTTCTCCGCAAAATCTACCCCCGTTTCTCCTGCTCACGAACAGAATAATCGTCTGCAAGGCCGTCAGACTGCTGCTATGAGCTGGCCATCCTGCATCCCGTCTTAATAAAAACGCATAAAATCGAAATTTGTACTTTACAAAATTATCAAGAACGATTACTAATAAGTCAACAAATGACTATTCCCATCAGCCTGTCATCATGGAGGATTGACATGACCAAATCTCTCAAAGGAACTCAGACTGAAAAGAACATTCTTATGGCCTTTGCCGGGGAGTCCCAGGCACGCAACCGCTATGACATGTTTGCCTCAAAGGCCAAGAGCGAAGGCTACGTGCTTGTTTCCAGCATCTTTACGGAAACAGCCCTGCAGGAAAAAGAACATGCCAAGCGCCTCTTCAAGTTCTTAGAAGGCGGCACAGCTGAAATTACTGCTTCCTTCCCTGCCGGAAAAATCGGCACCACAGCCGAAAACCTTGCCGCCTCTGCCCATGGCGAAAACGAGGAATACAGCCAGATGTATCCTGCCTTTGCCGACAAGGCCGATGAGGAAGGCTTCCCCGAAATCGCTGCCTGCATGCGCAGCATCGCCGTTGCAGAAGAATTTCATGAAAGGCGCTTCTTAAAGCTTCTGAAGGAGCTTGAGAACGACACCATGTTCAAGCGTGAAGAAGAGACCGTCTGGCGCTGCCGCAACTGCGGCTGCCTTGTCAAAGGCAAGGAAGCACCCGACTCCTGCCCTGCCTGTGCCCATCCCAAGGCCCACTTTGAAGAGCTGAACTACTCTTTCTAATAGCTTCTGCTGATAAATATTCCCTCAAATCCTGAAATACAGGATCATCTGCCCAGGAACCTCCTTAAAGCAATTTTAAGGAGGTTCCTTTCTTTTAGCCGGGCAAGGCTGGCCTGGCATAATCTCCCTTCTGTACCCTCTTTCACATTATTACACTTGTCGTTACACTGTCAGTTCTTGTCATTATTACAGCATGTCTTTGCACGGAGTTTTTATGGGCAGACTGTCCCGTCCTGTTCTTCTTGTTGCCGTACTTGTCATCGGCATAGCCGCATTTGTCCTGTTCTTTTCCAAAAAGGACAGGGGCAGGCCGCCTCAGGAAGCAGTACCTGTCAGCGCGGCAGAGGCCTTTGTACAGGACGTTCCCCAGTACCTGCAGGGAATAGGGACAGTGACGCCTTCTGCCGATGTCATTGTCACCAGCCGTGTCACAGGAACTCTTATGTCCCTCTCCTTCACGGAAGGTGACAGGACTGAGGCAGGCGAGCTTCTGGCCCAGATAGACCCAAGGCCCTTTGAGGCAGCCTTAGCACAGGCAAAGGGCACGCTGGCAAAGGACGAGGCCGATCTTGCCAATGCCCGCAAGGATGCAGCCCGCTATGCCAAGCTTGCGGCAAAAGACTATGTAGCCAGACAGACCTATGACACGCAGGTAGCCTCTGTGCGCAAGCTTGAAGGAACTGTTGCGGCAGACAAGGCAGCAGTGCGCTCAGCCGAGCTGGATCTGGAATACACCAGCATCACCGCCCCCGTTTCCGGCCGCCTGGGTTTAAGGACAGTCGATCCCGGCACATTGATCACGGCCAATGACAGCACGGGCATTGTGCGCATTACCGAATCTTCGCCATGCCATGTGGTCTTTCCCCTTCCAGAGGTCAATATCACCCTCATTATGGACGCAGTCAAAAACCAGGAGACAAAGCCCCTGGTGGAGGCCTGGAGCAGGGATCAGAAGCAGTGCCTTGCCAAAGGGTACCTGCTGACTGCGGACAATGCCATTGACACGGCAACTGGCACCATCAAGCTCAAGGCTGTCTTTGACAATGAGGACGAACGTCTTTTCCCCAATGAATTTGTCAATGCAAGGATTCTGGTCCGCACCCTGAAAAACGCCGTCACCATACCGCCTTCTGCCGTGCAGGTCGGATCATCCGGCAACTATGTCTATGTCATTGATACAGACAATATCGTTGCCATAAGGCCGGTTACAGTAGCCCTCTCCACCGGGGCAGTGTCAGTCATAAGCGACGGCCTTAAAGGCGGGGAAAAAGTGGTGGTAGACGGCATAGACACCCTGAAAGACAAGGCAAAGGTCAATATTGTGGCGACAGTGGAGACCGTTTCCATGGCTCAGCACTCCTCTCCGCTGACAACAGAATCTTCAGCCAGGAAGGTGACCAGCAAGGCAAAGGAAATGCCTGACAAGGCAAAAGCAGGGCAGTAACCGTGAATTTCTCACGCATCTTTATCCTAAGGCCCATAGCCACCTCCCTGCTGATGGTGGCCCTCTTCTGTTCCGGCATCCTGGCCTACCGCTTTCTCCCCATATCGGCCCTGCCGCAGATAGACTATCCCATTATCCAGGTACAGACGCTCTACCCGGGCGCCTCCCCTGACGTTATGGCTGCCGTAGTCACAGCTCCCCTGGAAGCTGAGCTTGGGTCCATCTCAGGGCTTACCCAGATGAGCTCTGTCTCTGCTGCAGGATCGTCTGTCATTACGCTGCAGTTTGATCTCTCCATGGCACTGGACGTGGCAGAACAGGAAGTGCAGGCAGGCATTAACTCGGCCCAGACCCTGCTGCCGTCCGATCTGCCCAATCCGCCTGTATACAACAAGGTCAATCCCGCAGATCCACCGGTCATGACCCTGGCCCTGACCAGCGACACCCTGCCCATGACCCGCCTTGAGGATCTTGCAGACACCCGCATAGCCCAGAAGCTTTCCCAGCTCTCAGGCGTAGGCCTTGTCACCCTCTCTGGCGGCGAGAGGCCTGCAGTGCGCATCAAGGTCAATCCCAAGGCACTGGCCCAGGCCAATCTCACCGTAGAAGACATCCGTACCGCTGTTGCTGCAGCCAATGTCAATTCATCAAAAGGCAGCCTGGACGGCCCCATACGCGCATCATCCATTGACGCCAACGACCAGCTTGAAAGCCCGGAGGAATACGCCCAGACGATTATCGGCTACAAAAACGGCGCTCCCATCAGGCTGCAGGATGTTGCTACGGTGGAAGAAGGAGCCGAAAATGCCCTGCTGGCAGCCTATACTGTGCATGCGGCAGAGGACGGATCAAGGCAGACGATAAAGCCATCCATCATCCTCTCCATACAGCGCCAGCCGGGAGCCAACGTCATTGCCGTAGCCGATGCCATCAACAAGCGCATTGCCACTTTGCAGGCATCCCTTCCTGCCTCTGTCAAAATACAGACCATTACTGACAGGACAGCCACCATCAGGGCAACCGTTGCCGATGTCCAGATGGAGCTTGTCCTGGCCGTCGTCATGGTTATCGCCGTCATCCTGGTCTTTTTGCGCAACATACGCGCCACCATTATTCCGGCACTGGCAGTCCCGCTCTCCCTGGTAGGCACGCTGGGCGTTCTCTACCTGGCAGGATTTTCCCTCAACAACCTGACGCTCATGGCCCTGGTCATAGCCGCGGGCTTCGTGGTGGACGATGCCATTGTCGTCATAGAAAATATCTCGCGCTACCTTGAGCAGGGCATGCGCCCGGTGCAGGCAGCCCTGACAGGGGCAGGCCAGATTGGCTTCACCATCATCTCCCTGACCTTCTCCCTTGTAGCCGTGCTTATTCCGCTCCTCTTCATGGAGGACATCTCAGGACGCCTCTTCAGGGAATTTGCCATAACGCTTGCTGTCACTATCCTTATCTCGGCAGTCGTCTCCCTGACCCTGACACCCATGCTCTGCGCAGTGCTTTTGAAACGTGTTCCCAGAAAAAAAGCCCAGGAGAAAGATGAAGACAGCACGGCCTACCTGACGCAGGGAGCCGGATTTTTCCCGAAACTCCTAAGACTCTACGACAAGGCGCTTGGCTGGACGTTTGCCCACCAGCGCTTCATGCTCTTTGTGGCAGCTGCCAGCCTTGTTGTCACCTGCCTGCTCTATATTGTCGTTCCCAAGGGCTTTTTCCCGGTGCAGGACACAGGCCTTTTGCAGGGCATAGCCGAGGCGCCGCAGAGCACCTCGTTTTCAGCCATGGCCAAAAGGCAGCAGAGCCTTGCTGATCTGCTCCTAAGCGATCCCGCTGTCAGACGCGTCGCCTTTTTTGTGGGCGTTGACGGACAGAACCCCAGCCTTGCCACATCAAGGCTCACTGTCGAGCTGAAAAGCCTTGATGAAAGGGACGAAAGGGCACCTGTCATAGCCAGGCGCCTTATGGAAAGGGCAAGGACAGAGATTCCCGGTGCCATGCTCTACCTCAATCCGGTGCAGGATCTGACCATTGAGGACAGGACAAGCAGGACCATGTACCAGCTGACCTTGGAAACAGTCAGCCGTGACGAGTTGGAAGTGTGGGAAGAGAAGCTCAGCCATAAGCTCTCAGGCTGTCCCGAGATCAGGGATGTGGCTTCAGACATGCTGCCGTCAGGCACCATGGCCTATGTCAACGTCAACCGCGATGCGGCAAGCCGCCTTGGCATCAGCATGACAGACATAGACAATGCGCTTTACAGCTCGCTGGGACAGAGGCTTATCTCCACTATTTTCACCCAGACCAACCAGTACAAGGTTGTTCTGGAAACGGCCGATGCCTTCCGCAGGGGGCCTGTCGATCTTGAGGCCGTCTATGTGCAGACGGAATCGGGCACTGCTGTGCCCATAACGGCTGTTGCCACTATTGAGGAACGCCCCGTGCAGCTGGGCCTTGCAAGGCAGGCCCAGTTCCCGGCAGCAACCCTCTCCTTCAACGTGGCTGACGGCTATCATCTGGGTGATGCTGTCTCGGCAGCAGAGCAGGCCATAGCAGAGCTTTCCCTGCCTGACTCCGTGCGCATTGTCTTTCAGGGAGCTGTCAGGGCCTTCGCCCACTCTTCCAGCAACCAGCTGATGCTCATCCTGGCTGCCATTGCCACGGTCTACATTGTCCTAGGCGTGCTCTACGAAAGCTACGTCCATCCCGTTACCATCATATCCACCCTGCCATCGGCCGGCATAGGCGCCCTGCTTGCCTTAAGCCTCTGCGGCATGGAGCTTGGCATAGTGGGCATCATCGGGCTTATCCTGCTCATAGGCATTGTCAAGAAAAACGCCATCATGATGGTGGACTTTGCCCTTGAAGCGGAAAACAAGGAGGGCAAGGACAGCCTGACAGCCATACACGAAGCCTGCCTTTTGCGTTTAAGGCCCATTCTCATGACCACCTTCTGCGCCCTTCTCAGTGCCCTACCCCTCATGCTGGGCACAGGCATGGGGGCCGAGCTGCGCAGGCCGCTTGGCATCACCATGGTCGGAGGCCTTCTTTTCAGCCAGCTGCTGACGCTCTTTACGACACCTGTTGTCTATATCTGGTTTGACAAGTTCTCACACCAGAAAAAGGACAGAAAAAGCACTGCGGCTTCCGGAGACAGTAAGTAATGGCAGGCCACAGACACTGGTGGGAAAAGATCTGCCGCTTTTTCAGATGGAAGACGGACGTTACCGGCAGCAGCAATGACGCATCATGGCACGATGCTGACAAAGAGGACGATGACAGCGGCGAAGAGGATGCCGCTCCTGCAAGGGCGAAAAGGCTTGGTCCCCAAAACCTGCCTCTCAATGTATCCGCCGTCTTTATCAGGCATCCTGTAGCGACTACGCTTCTGACCATAGCCCTGACACTTGCAGGGGCAGTGGCCTTCAAGCTTCTGCCTGTTGCGCCCCTGCCAGAAATGGATTTTCCCGTGGTCTTTGTCAGGGCAAGCATGCCCGGCGCCGGACCAGAGACCATGGCCGCTACTGTGGCTACCCCCCTGGAGAGGGCATTAGGACGCATAGCCGGCGTCAATGAAATGACCTCGCAAAGCTCACAGGGCAGGACCAATGTCATTTTGCAGTTTGACCTTGACCGCAATATTGACGGGGCAGCCAGGGACGTGCAGGCAGCCATCAATGCCGCCAGATCAACGCTGCCCACCATGCCGTCCAATCCCACCTACCGCAAGATCAACCCGTCAGGCATGCCCATCATCGTGCTGGCCCTGACGTCCGATACCTTGTCCAACTTCCAGATGTACGACATGGCCAACAACGTGCTGGCCCAGAAGATTGCCCAGATACAGGGAGTTGGCGAAGTCAATGTCGGCGGCGGTGCCCTGCCCGCCATGCGGGTGGATATCAATCCCGAGGCCCTGTACAGAAACGGGCTGACCATGAAGGACGTGCAGGCAGCCATCAAAAAAAGCAATGCCTTCCGCCCCAGGGGCTTTATGTCCGGCCATGAGCACTGCTGGCTCATAGGCATCAACGATCAGCTGAACGATGCCGAGGAATACGGCAACATCATCCTTGCCACAAAAGACGGGCACGACGTGCGCCTGAAAGACGTGGCCTCCATTCAGAAAGGGCCGCAGGATGTGCGCTCCATGGCCCTGTACAACAACAAGTCTGCCGTGCTCATCATGGTCTCCAAGTCCCAGGGAGCCAACATCATTGAGACGGTGGACAAGATTAAGGCGCTTCTGCCTGGCATGCGCCAGTGGGTCAGCGGGGCCGTGGACCTTGAAGTCTCCATGGACCGCTCCATAACCATCCGCGCTTCCCTCAATGAAGTGGAAAAAAGCCTGGTCCTTTCCGTTGCCCTGGTCATCCTGGCTGTCTTCCTCTTTCTTCGCAACGCCAGGGCCATGGCCATCCCGGCCATGGCGGCACCTGTCTCGCTCATCGGCACCTTTGCCGTCATGTATATAGCGGGCTACACCCTGGACAACCTCTCCCTCATGGCCCTGACCATAGCCACGGGCTTTGTGGTGGATGACGCCATTGTTGTGCTGGAAAACATAGTGCGGCGCCTTGAAAAGGGCATGACGCCATTGCGTGCCTCACTCATGGGCTCAAGGGAAGTCTGCTTCACCATCATCTCCATCACCCTGTCGCTGGTAGCAGTCTTTATCCCCATACTGCTCATGCCCGGCATGCTGGGCAGCATTTTCCGTGAATTTGCCGTGGTGCTCTCCTGTGCGGTGCTCATTTCCATGGTCGTCTCCCTGACAACCACGCCCATGATGTGCGCGCATCTTTTGCAGACAAAAGAAGAGCTCATGGCTTCAGAGCTGAAGAATTCTTCCGGGGAAGGCCTTATTTCCGGGCTCAGGAAAGGCTGGGCAAAAATCCTTGATGCCATCTCGTCCTTTCTGGACAATGTGCGCGACCGCTATGCTGCAAGCGTGCACATTGTCGTCGATCACCAGCGCATCACCATGCTGGTCTTTTTCCTGGTACTGGCCCTCAATGTCTGGCTCTATATCAGCATACCCAAGACCTTCTTCCCGCAGCAGGATACAGGCATCCTCATGGGGCAGCTGCGCATGGACCAGAGCCTGTCCTTCCAGGCCGGCTCAGAAAAAATCAGGCGCATACAGCGCATCATCAAGGACGATCCGGCAGTTGACCAGGTATCCTGCCACTATTCCGGCGGCCGCGGATCCTCAGGCATGTTTGTTACCTTGAAGCCCCTTGAGGAACGAGGCATTTCAGCCGGGCAGGTCATTGGCAGGCTGCGCCCCAAGCTCATGGCCGAGCCTGGCGTCCAGGTATTTTTGCAGCCGGCCCAGGATCTGCACATGGGCGGAAGATCTGCCAGAAGCCAGTACCAGTATACCTTGCAGGGCGATGACATTACTACGCTCAGGGCTTGGAGCAAGAAGCTATTCAGTGAGCTCAAAAAAAGCCGCATCCTGGTTGATCTTGACTCTGACCTCGATGAAAGGGGGCTTGAGACGCAGCTTGTTGTCAACAGGGATCTTCTGGCCAGATACGGCGTATCCATGGAGGACTTTGACTCGGCCTTAGGGCTTGCCTTCGGGCAGACACAGATCAGCACCATCTACAGGGAAAGGAACCAGTACAAGGTTGTCTTAGGCTTTGACAGTCCCTGGCTTGAAGGGCCTGAAAGCCTGACAGCAGTGCGGCTCCCTGGCAGGGACGGGCTTGTGCCGCTGACAAGTGTTGCCGAAATCAAGTCCGGCTTTTCATCGCTGTCTGTGGCCCACCAGGGGCAGTTTGCGGCTGTCACCATTTCCTTCAACCTGATGGACGGCTATACCCTGCAACATGCCCAAAAGGAAATCAGCGAGGCGCAGATCAGGGCAGGCATGCCCAAGACGATTATTGGCAGCTTCCAGGGCACGGCCAAGCTCTATGAAGAAACGGTCACCAACGAAATCATCCTTATCCTGACCGCCATCCTGGTGCTCTATGTAGTTCTTGGCATTCTCTACGAAAGCCTCATCCATCCCCTGACCATACTCTCTACCCTGCCGCCTGCAGGCGGGGGCGCGCTAATTGCCCTTATGCTGTGCGGGGCTGAGTTCAGCATCATCGCCCTTATCGGCGTGCTGCTCCTCTGTGGGCTTGTGAAGAAGAATGCCATCCTGATGATAGACTTTGCCCTTACTGCGGAACGAAGCTTCAGGATGAAGCCTAAGGAGGCCATTCTCACGGCCTGCCGCCTGCGCTTCAGGCCCATCATGATGACTACCTTTGCAGCCATGTTCGGTGCCATTCCCCTGGCATTGGGACAGGGAGACGGGGCAGAGCTCAGGCAGCCGCTGGGCATTGCCATTGTCGGCGGCCTTGCCTTCTCGCAGCTGCTGACGCTCTACACTACGCCAGTCGTTTTCCTGACACTGGATACCCTGCGCCACAAGGCAGTCTTCAGGCGCCTTAAGAGACGCTATGGCGAACGCAGGGCAAGACTGCTTATGGCCATAAGCCAGAAGATATGACCCCGAAATAAAGCCTGCGCCGCAAGGCATTTCCCCAACGCTGCAAGGCCATGTCAAATATCGCAGAGTTGTTAGAACAAAGCGAATTTCCTTGAAAAAAAGCTGTCTTGGTGCTAGTTAAAAACAAATTTTAGTCTTCCCATTATCCCCATAAAACAACAGGTTCTGTCCGGTTCACAGTTTCCTGGAGGCACAATGTCAAGCGACGGCAAGAGCAAAGCTCCCTCATCAGCTCCATCGGTGGAGCAGTTTCTGGATTTCATGAATAAAAACAAGATGAATACGACATCGCAGCGACGCCGTATTGCTGAAGCCTTCTTCAATCTTCCAGGACACCACACCTTAGAAGAATTCTACCAGCACATGCATCAGCTGGATTCCAGCATAGGGCAGACTACCGTCTACAGGACGCTCAAGCTGCTCTGTGCGGCAGGGCTTGCTTCCGAAATACATCTGAACGGCGTTGCCCATTATGAGATCGTCAACGAGGGGACACACCACGATCACTTAATGTGCGTCAACTGCGGCAAGATAGTGGAAATCTATGATCCGGAAATTGAAAGGATGCAGAAAAA
Organism: Desulfovibrionaceae bacterium; assembly: GCA_030530085.1. Lineage (GTDB taxonomy): Bacteria > Desulfobacterota > Desulfovibrionia > Desulfovibrionales > Desulfovibrionaceae > Desulfovibrio. The sequence goes on from JAUMVQ010000009.1 coordinate 13,614, forward strand.
AGTAGCCGCTGACCATGATTTCACGCTGCTGAGCCACTACCACATACTCTATGGCCTCTGCTCCGAATGCAGGGAAAATCAGGACAAGGATGACCAGCCTGATGCAGGCAAAGGAATATTGATCCAGAAATAGCCGACTCTTCTTTCCGGTCTGTCTTTTGGCGCAAAAGAGACTGCCTTTTGCTGCAGCCCCTTATGCGCCTTTTTCTTTACTGTGCCTGCCATGGAGAATACCAGTGCAGCAAACCCCGACAAAGTCCCCTGCTTCCAGTGCCGCTGCCACAGAATGCGGCCATGGCTTTACGCGCGCAAAGCCATTCCACTGCATGACTGACATGCCATGGAAGGATGCCTGTGCCCTCAACGTAACGCCATTCCTTGTCCTTACACAAAGTTTTCTTGAAGCACTTGGACAGAAGATAGGCGCTCTTGAAGCATGCAAAAAACGCCATCTGACAAGGCTCTTTCTGATCTTAAGAAAAGCCGGCCTTGAGCCCCTTATCCTGACAGACAGGCTGCCCCATAGCAGGGAACATGACAAAGACGATACAGAAAACCCTGTCAGCCCCGCAGAAAAAAACGACTCCATACAGCGCTTCCTCAAAAAAGCCCTGAGCTCAGGGGCACGGGTCTGCCTTGTTCCGCCCAAGAAGTCCATGTGGCAGATCATGGCAGAACTGAGCACGGACAATGTGCTTGTCCTCCCCATGAATTACCCTTTTGTGCGCAAAAGCGGCCTGCTGCTCTTTTTGCATGAGGCAGCCAAAAGAGCAGGCAGAAAAGAAGGCAGAAGGATGCTGCACTGCACTGAGCCGCTTGTTGCCTCCTTGTACGGCACACCAGGCTGGCCCTGTCTTTTAGACCGCAAAACACTGATGCTTCTGGCAGAGGAGAAGCTCTCCTTTGAGTCCCTGCAAAAAAGCATGCCGCTTTTTGAGGCAGCAGACTCCTCTGTAGTCAGGGCGTGTGACGACATGCTGCAGGAAATGCACCTTCCGGCATCCCAGTTTTACGAGACACTGGAAGAAGATGAAGGCTGGCTTAACAGAAGGGATGCTGCAAGGCTGCTCTGCCTTATGCATCTTCCCAGGGAAACGCGCGCCCACTCTGTTGCCGTAAGCAGGACGGCCTGGGCAATAGCCCAGCGCATGAGGCTGGCAGGATGCCGTATTAACCCGGAGCTTGCCGCATCATCAGCACTGCTCCACGATATGGCCAAGGGCTTCCGCCATCATGAAAAGACCGGAGCCATGATGCTTGAAGGACTGGGCCTTTTCCAGATGGCACACTGCATCGCAGACCACCGGGATCTTGTCCTTGCAGATGACAAGCCTGTTACTGAAAGGGAAGTGGTCTACCTGGCCGACAAATACTGCTCAGGAGCTACATTTGTGCCGCTTGAAGAGCGCTTCAGCCTGAAAAAGGATATGTACAAAAGCCAGGGCCGCTCCACAGCCGGCATAGATAAAAGGCTGCAGCACGCAAAAGCGCTTGAAGAGCGCCTGACAAGGGAAACAGGCGTCTCACCGGAACATATAGCCCGTGAAACGCTGCAGGAGGAGACGATATGACAGAAGACCGCAATGCACATATGCAAAAGGGGAAAGGCATATGGATTATTACCCATGCTTCCCTTGTGCCTTCAGCAAGGCAGGCCTTTTCAGGCCAGAGTGATGCCGAGATCTCCTCAGGCGGAAGGGCAGACTTTGAAGCCCTGGCCTTGCGTTTTGCAGATGATCTTGGCGATATAAAGCCTGAAGCCTTTTTCTGCTCCGACATGCGCAGCACCATCACCTGTGCAGACATATTGCGCAGGGCCTTCCGCCCTGCCGGCGGGACCATGCCTGTTATCGCAGATCCCGGCTTCAGGGGCCAGAATTTTGGTGCATGGGAAGGACTGACCGAAGAAGAGGTGGAAAAACGATACCCTGGAGCCCTTGCCGAAAGGACCGCCGATATCTGCGGCTATGCGCCTATAGGCGGGGAAAGCCCTGACATGCTGAAGAACCGCGCCCTCATGGCCCTTGTGCGGGCAAGGCTGCATACGCCTGAAGGCCTCATTGTCATCGTAGGGCATGCCGACTTTAACCGCTGCATCCTGGCAGACTACCTGGCCCTGCCCCTGGAAGCGGCCTCCTCAATTCCGCAGCCATGCCTTTCACAATGCTATCTGGAAAACCGCTGACATATGTGCACAATACTGCACACGCCCTGCCCGTACCCCTGTTAGCTTAAGGAGAAAACAATGACTGAAAGCCTGGTTTCAAGCATCAAAAGGCGCCTTGAAGCAAAAGAAAGCCTGGTATTGATCAGTGTGATTGATGCCAGGGAAGAAGGCCGATATTCACGCATGCTGGCAGGAAAAGACGGCTTTATTACAGAGTGTGCCGAGGGTCTTGCGCAGGATGAGGTACTCTCAAAGGCAAGGGAAGTTCTTGAGAGCGGCCTGTGCCTCTTTACAGACATGGAAAAAGAAGGGCTTCGTCTCTTTTTGGAGCCATTGCGGCCGGACGGGCGCACCACCACGCTTTTTGACAGGCTTTGCGTGGCAGAGCGCATGGCAGACGACATGTTTACAGTTGTGCCTGTCACAGCGCCAGGACAGCGCAGGGCATGCCGCATGCAGGCTGACAAATGGCCCCTGCCCGTATCGGTGACAGACAAGGTTAGGCAGAAAAACAAGGCAGAAAAGCACAAGCTCTTTGCTTACGAGCTTAATCTGGGACTGGGGCAGCATTTTGTGGTGGAGTCGTGGCCTGTGTCCACACAGGCAAAGTGATATTAAACGGCCGGCAAGCAGCATTCCCTGGATAGGATCTTCACATTTTCATTGAGTCCGTATAAGATAGCTGTGTATAGGTAGAGATCGCCCTTGTTCCCTGTTTTGCGGCCTCTCTGACAGACTCAGACAGGGTCGGGGTGTGTTTTTGTTTTGTTCACGTCAACGACGGGAGTATATCATGGCAAACCCTCTCGACATGCAGCGTTCGTATGCCATCGTTGGTACGGGCGGCTGCGGAAAGACATCCCTTGCGGAAATGCTGCTTTTTAACACCGGTGCCATCAGCAGGATGGGAACCGTTGAAGACGGCACAACCTGCCTCGACTACGAGCCTGAAGAAATCAAGCGCCGCGGCTCAATACAGCCTGGCGTCGCTACCTATCTTTGGGACAAAAACCGTCATTTCATGATCGATATTCCTGGTGACGGCAACTTTACCGGTGATTTTGAATACCTCCTCAAGGGTGCAGACGGTGTGGTGTTCGTCATCGACGCCGTTGACGGTGTTCGTCCTCTTACAAAACGCTTCTGGAAGCACAGCCGCGAAGCCAACCTGCCGACCATCATCGCTATCAGCAAGCTCGATCGTGACCGCGCTGACTTCTCCATGGCCATCGACAGCTTAAGCAGCCTTGATGTACGTCCCGTTGTCCTGCAGCTGCCCATCGTGGAAAACGGTGTCTTTGCCGGTTATGTAGAAACACTGACTGGCAAGGCCTACCGCTTTGATGACAAGGGCGGAGTCACCGAGTGCGACATTCCTGACAGCCTGAAGGACGAAGTCTCCCTCATTCACGACGTAGCTGTCGAAAACATCGCCGAAAGCGATGAAAACCTGCTGGAAAAATACCTGGATGAAGGCACCCTGCCTCAGGAAGATCTTGTTTCCGGGCTGCGCAAGGGCGTGCTCAATGAAACCATCTTCCCGGTAGTTTGCACCGCAGCTCTTGAAAACAAGGGCGGAACCTTCCTGCTGAACCGTATTGCCGACCTTCTGCCCTCTCCTCTTGAGACTCCCGGCATACAGGATGAAGCTGGCGGCACCCATCCTGTATCAGCTGACGGCGATCTGACCTGCTTTGTCTTCAAGTCCGTAGCCGATCCCGTCTCAGGACAGCTCTATTCCCTGCTTCGTGTCCTGACAGGCACCATTTCCTCAGATTCCACCCTGACCAATATGACCAGCGGTGAGACAGAGCGCATGGGCGGCCTGCTCTTCCTCACAGGCAAAACAACCACTGCCTGCAAGGATCCGATGGGCCCGGGCGCAATAGTGGGCGTCTCCAAGCTTAAGAGCACAAAGACTGGCGATACGCTGACCAACAGCAAGACACCCTACAAGCTGGCTCTGCCCGAACTGCCTCCGCAGTTGATGACCTTTGCCATTGCCCCCAAAAAACGTGGCGAGGAAGACAAGGTCTTTGCAGCCGTGCAGAAGCTGCTTGACGATGATATCACCTTGAAGCTGGAGCACGGCGAAGAAACCGGCGACATCCTGCTTTCAGGCATGGGACAGCTCCATATCGAGCTGGCAGTTGAACGTGCAAAACGCCGCTTCAAGGTGGACATTGACCTCAAGACGCCCAAGGTCCCCTACAGGGAGACAGTGCGCGGCAAGGTACAGGTCCAAGGACGCCACAAGAAACAGTCAGGCGGACGCGGCCAGTTTGGCGACTGCTGGATTGAAATGGAAGGACTGCCCCGTGGCGCAGGCTATGTCTTTGAGGATGCCATTGTGGGCGGCGCCATCCCCAGGCAGTATATTCCTGCCGTTGACAAGGGCATTCAGGAAAGCGCAGCCAGAGGCTATATTGCCGGCTACCCCGTGGTGGACTTCAAGGTCAAGCTGTATGATGGCAGCTACCACAGCGTGGACTCCTCTGAAATGGCCTTCAAGATTGCCGGATCCCTGGCCTTCAAGAACGCCATGGACAAGCTGAAGCCCATTCTGCTTGAACCCATTGTCCAGCTTGATATCAGCATCCCCGATGAAAGCATGGGCGACTGCATTGGCGACCTTTCCTCCCGTCGCGGCAAGGTCATCGGATCTGACTCCCAGGGCGGCGTCACCGAAATCAGGGCTCATGTGCCCATGAGCGAAATCCTGCGCTACGCCTCTGACCTGCGTTCCATGACAGGCGGCCAGGGCTTCTTCACCATGGAATTTGACCACTATGAAGAAGCACCGCAACCGGTTGTAGACAAGGTTGTTGCCGAATATCAGGCAAGCAAGGCTGAGTAAGCGTAACTCCCTGTTTATGACCGTTTCCTGAAAACAATTGTCCGGCCGAAAAGAGATCTTATCTCCCAAGGCCGGACTTTTATTCCCTTCAGGCAACACTTTTTTACCAGATACTAAAGCAGACAGCATACCAAGAGGCAAGCCAATGCAAAGAGGGCCTTATTCCTTTTCCCGTCGTCACTTTATCCGCTCTGCCTTATGCTGTGCTTCTGCACTTTCCCTTACGCCGTTTTTTTCAGGCACTTCCCTGGCCCGGGAGAGCGCAGCCTCTGCTTCGGAACAGCATTCAGCTGATCTTGCTGAATTTGCGGCCAGGCTTGCCTATCATGCAGAAAACAAGAATGAACTGAGGCTTGTGCCCTTGCAGGCAAGAGACAGGCGGGGCAGCATCCCCAATAACAACCGCCCGGCCCAGAAGCGTTCACCTGATACAAAGTTGCATCCAAACCCAGAGGCAGAAAAAGGCGTCATCCGCAGAGTAAGCCTGTCTTCAGACGAAAAAGTCTGTGCCCTGACCTTTGATTTTTGCGAGCTTGCTACCCTGACCACTGGCTTTGATGCAGACATGGTCATCTGGATGCAGGACAACAATATCCCCGCCACCTTCTTTATGGGCGGCAAGTGGATGCGCACCCATGACAGGCGTGTGCGCGAGGTCCTGCGTGATCCCCTTTTTGAAATAGGCAACCATGCCTGGACCCATGCCAATTTTGCTCTTCTTAGCAGGGAAGCCATGCAGGAGCAGATTCTTGATACAGCAGGACAGTACGAACTCTTGCGCGATCAGGCAGGAAAAGAGGCGTCCAGAAGCGCTCTCGGGGATCTGCCCATACAGCAGAGCATGCGCCTCTTCCGTTTTCCCTACGGGCGCTGCAACAAGGAAGCCCTGGAACTTCTGGCAGAACTTGGCTTTGAGCCCGTACAGTGGGACGTAGTAGGCGACTCGGGCGGCAACAACGGAACGCTTGAGCGTGGCAAAAAAATCGCTGACAAGGTTACGCCTGGGTCCATTGTGCTCTTTCATGGCAACCTGGTTCCCAAGGGGACATTCCAGCTTCTGCGCTATGTGACGGGTATTTTGCAGCGCAGAGGATACCGTTTTGTGACAGTCAGCGAACTGCTGGCCATGGGTCGGCCGGAACGCACCCAGGACGGCTATTTTGAGAAACCAGGAGATAACCTGTCCCTGGACAATCGTTTCGGGCACGACGGCACTGGAAAATAAACGGACTTTTGTGACAAAAGCCCTCAACGAAGCATAAGGAGAAAAAGAGTTCAGAGCCCAGCCAATCAGGATGGGCATTGGACTCTTTTTTCCTGTGCCCGGTGTATATCTCTGCACAGTTTGCAGCCGGCAGATCAAAAAAGGGACCTGACATACATCAGGTCCCTTAATTTTATGACCAGCACTCTAAGGATTGCTCCCTAGAGGCTAGATATCTGTCTTAGAACTCGTAAGCAAAGCTCACAGCGATGTTCCAGGCATCACGCACGTCGTGCTTTGTGGAAACGCCGCTCAGCTGCTTCTTCACGCCGCCGTACTTGTCGTTGGACATCCACATGGCAACGTAGCTGGCATCAAGAGCGATGGTGAAGTTCTCGTACATCTTGTACTCGTTGCTCAGGGCCAGTTCGAGGGCGGTGTCACCCTTGGTCATGTACAGGTTCTCAACACCAACAGCATTCTTGTTTACAGGATACTGGTAGTTATCACCCATCCTGTACAGCTTCTTCAGCACGCCGGGATCGTTGGTGCCGCCGATGAGGTTGACACGCAGGGCATGCTTCAGGTTCTCAACAAAGGACACGTCCTTGATGCGCAGGCCGACGCCCCAGGTACCGGTCATGGAGCTACCGATGACACCTTCACGGGCGATGTACTTGCCGCCATCAAAGGCATAGGGAGAGAAGTCGTTATCGCCGTTGCTCACGGAGAGGTAAGGCATACGTTCGGAACCATTGCCCAGGTCGTCGTCATCACCGGAGGCATACCAGGCAACGAGGCCGGGGATACCGAAGTCGGTCTTGTATTCCATGAGCAGGGTAGCCATCCAGCCGGCACGGTTCAGACGGCTCTTATCCCAGCTCACGCCGCCGCCCATGACATCAACGGCAATGCGGAAGGGATCGAATGCTGTGATGTCAGCGGTCACGCCAGCCCACCAAGCTGTAGCATAAGAGGTGAGCTTTGCGTCATTGGCTCCGGCGCCATTGCTACCCATAACGCCCCAAGCGGGGAGCAGGCCATTAGCCATCTGGGACACACTGGTACCCTTCGTGTTGCCGAACCTGTCGTAGCTACCGTCGCTGTTCCACTTCTTGAAAGCATTAGGACCAATAGCAGCCATCATGCCGTAAGGAGCAATCTTCACACCGTCAAAGGACAGGGGAATGACCAGGCCGAAGGCGTCAACATTGTCCATGAAGTTGGAATTATGACCAGTATAGCCTTCGTAGCTGTCGTCGAAGTTGTCGTTATAAGGACGGGCCCAGAACACGGTCAGGCCAACGTTGTCATTGAAGTTGGCAGACACGGTAACACCGGCCACATCATCTTCCATGATCTGGGACTTGCCCATGGTGTAGGAAGGAAGACCCAGGCCCTGGATGCCCATACGGACTTTGACGTCTGTTTCAGGAATCATCCAGTCGATGTAGGCACGACGAACCTTGATGCAGGTATCATCGGCACCGAGGGCGCCACTGTTGCTGTTCTGGCCCCAGGTAGTCTTGCCGATTTCAAAGTAGACCTGGCCGGACAGGTTCTCGGAAGCAACAGCGTCCAACCACAAACGGACACGCTGTTTGGCTTCGAACTGATCTTCCTTGCCATTGTAGCCGGTTGTCTTGGTGAACTTACCATTGTTGCCGACTTCAAAATCCATCATCCAGTTGCCCTTGGCCTTAAAGTCAATAGCATCAGCCTTGGGAGCCATGCCGAGCACGAGGCCAGCGGCAATAAGCAATGTAGCGAGCTTTCTCATAATTTTCGTTCCTTACAATCCCGTACCGCCTGGTACCAGATTGTCAAAATGGGCTCATTTAGAGTTGAAGACATTTCTGCCTTCGAAGTCAGATTAGTCAGATCTCCTCTTTTTGGCAAGTGTTTGTAAAAAATTTTTTACTATTTTTTTTAACCCCTGACAGAATGGCAAAAATTCTGTATGTGAGACACAAACCAAGGAGGGAGCTCATGCTTTGTGAAAAGTTTACAGGCCAGGGACACGTGGTGCTGATTGCCGGAGGCGGGCGAATCTATACGGACATTGCGGCCCGTTTTGTCCGCTCCGAACGCAGCCTTGAGGACATTGTTGCTTCTCCCTATTCCAGGCAGATTGTGCAAAACATCCTTTCAAGCGGGCATAATGCCGCACTTGAATTCGACTACTTTATCTTCGGCGTCGAAGGTTACAGTCGTATTACGGAAACACAGCTTGTTCGCAAACGACTGGCAAGCTACCTGATAAAGTCGGGGCGTGCCGAACTTGGCGGCAAAAGGACATTTTCTGTTGTCTATCCGGAAAGCATAGCCAGCTTTAAGGCTGACGTGACACTGCCTGACGGGAAAACTGTCACCCTTTCCGGCCGCGATCTGGCTGACCTTTCAAGGCAGTGGTACGATGAGGGGCTTAAATCCGGCTTAAAGGAGCAGGACCTGCGCTACCTCAAACCTGAAGCAACAGAGTTTAAAGGTATTATCGGCATGAATGCGCATGCCTTAAGGGACTGGTTCAAAATTCGTTGCTGCCGCAATGCCCAGGCAGAGATCAGGGACATGGCCATGAAGATGCTGAAACTCTGCAAGGAAGCCGCCCCGGACCTCTTTGAGGGAGCAGGACCTTCCTGTGTCGAGCTTGGCTACTGTCCTGAAAACAGGCTGCAAAATCCTGCCTGCAAGGGACATATAATCACCAAGGACGAGGCTCTGGAAATCCTTAAGAAGGCCCGCCAGTAGGCAGCCTTCATTCCTTCAGACCAGACGAAAAAAGGCACCACGTCAGTGATGCCTTTTTTGTTATCAATAGTATTGGTGGGCCCACCAGGACTTGAACCTGGAACCAGCCGGTTATGAGCCGGAAGCTCTGCCAATTGAGCTATAGGCCCGCCACGAAGAAAGCATTTATGCCCATAACAGGTCTTATGTCAAGCTCAGTTTTGCCATTATACCCTGTATTTGCTATCGCAAAAGGGAGGCAGCGGTACTGTCTTGTACAAATTCCTGTATTTTGGGGACTTCTTACTTCCAGTACAGGCAGGCCCATTCGCCGTCTATGACCTTGGCCGGACTGGCAAGCCCCTGGGCCATATAGGCTTTGGCGACCTTGTCTGCCTGAATATCCAGTATGCCTGACAGAACCAGGACTCCGCCTTCCTGCACGCTTGCAGTCACATCAGGGGCCATCTCGATAAGGGGACCGGCCAGAATATTGGCGACAACCACGTCAAACTTTTTCCCTTTGGCTTTTTCTATGCTGCCCAGTTCCAGGGAAAAGGCTGTTTTTGCTATGCCATTGCCGTCGCGGTTTTCAGTGGCATTGTCCATGGAGAGAGGATCTATGTCGTATCCCTCGCCAGTCAGGCCGCTTAGGGCAAGCCCCAGGCCAAGCACGCCGGATCCTGTTCCAAGGTCAAGAAATTTCTGTCCTGCCTTAATAATGCCTGCATCCAGGAGATCGGAAAGAACGCCTAGGCACAATGCAGTGGTTGTGTGATGCCCTGTGCCAAAGGCACTTCTTGGCTCTATGACAATGGATTTTCTTCCGTCATAGTCCCTGGCACCCTGCTCTTTCAGCCACGGAGGCAGTACCACAAAGCGTTTGCCGCAGGGGACAGGAGTAAAATATTCCTTCCATGAATTGAGCCAGTCCTGCTCAATAATGCTGTCCCTTGCACATTTTGCGTCAGCAACCCTTGCGAGAACAGCCTGCTCCACATCCTGTATCAGGCCGGCATTGTCGCAATGCACACGGAACAGGATGTCGCCAGAAGCCAGGCTCTGTTCCTCCCAGCCTGTTGACACCATCAGTGTCAGAAGGCCTGTTA
>JAUMVQ010000192.1 GCA_030530085.1 Desulfovibrionaceae bacterium
CTTCCTGGCTGCTCTTCCTGGCTACCTACAGACTACACGCTGACTGGGGGTGTTGCGCTTGATACAAGAATCTACCACATCGATCAGTATAAATAACAAGACGGCTATATCATCCGGTCCCAAGGTCATTGCCATTCTGACCTGAAGGACAATATATGGCGCTGAGACCAGCTACATGATTTGAGCTGCGGAATGCGACAGCATATGCAGGTATTTCCTAGGACGAAGGCAGATAAAGAACGAGTTCAGATTTGCCTGAAAGAACTGATTAAAGCCAGACTTTAGTTGATGAACGCAAAGCCTCTCTCCCTTTCATTAATGGGTGGGAGGCTTTATTAGTGCTTGTTACGGCTATTCTCGCTCAAAGTTGAATCGGAAGGATCCTCTGCAGGAAATCTCCCCCATGAGACTGTAACAAAGCCCCAGCGGTTACCCAAAGCTGTTCATAATAAGGCTGAGTCTTGTATCAGCTAAAAATCAAGGCTGTTTTTATCCAGAAGAAATTGCAAGAGGCTCATAATAAGAATGCCGTCATCATTGTAATGCGGCGTTAAACAGTCTTTTGTAATTATTACTTTCTTAAAACCATCTTTTGTCAGAAGAAGAGGACGTTGTTCCTGGGTGAGCTTTTCTTTCTCCTTAACCGAGAAAGCAGATTGTATGTAATAGCGCCTTGAGCCCTTATTACAGACAAAATCTATTTCATACTGCACATGTACTCCATTGCCAGCCTGGTTTGTCTTGTTGACTGGAACGACTCCTATATCTACATAAAATCCACGCATTTTCAGTTCATTGAAGATAATATTCTCCATGGCATGAGTTTCTTCTATCTGGCGAAAATTTATCTGAGAATTGCGTAATCCTAAATCTGTAAAATAGTATTTATATGGAGTATTGATATACCTTTTCCCTTTAATATCGTAGCGAACTGCCTGATCAATAAGAAAAGAGTCACACAGATATTCTATATATTTTTCAATAGTGTTTTTGCTGATGGCTGTCTGCTTCATGCTTTTAAATGTCTTTGAGAGCTTTGTCGGGTTGGTAAGCGTCCCAACAGATGAAGAAAGGATATTCAGTATATCGTTCAGTTCATCTTTTTTACGAATTTTATGCCTGCGTATAATGTCCTTGATATAGGTTTCAACCAGAATGTCCTTCAGAAACGATGTTTTTTCATCCGGGTCATTCATCAGGGCAATTTGCGGCAGGCCGCCGTAGAGCATGTATTCCGTCAGGGCCTTTTCCTGTGTATCCGGATATATTGATATGAATTCAGCAAAACTGAGCGGGTACATATGTACTGCAATGCCTCTGCCTCCAAATTCAGTGACAACGTCTTTGGAGAGGAAGCGGGCATTGCTGCCGGTAACGTAGACATCGACATTTTTCCTGCTATTCAGGCTGTTGAGCACAGCAACAAAGTCGTCGAGCATCTGTATTTCATCCAACAGAATGTAGTACATGCCGCTGTCTTGAATTTGTCCGGTAATGTATGGATGAAACACATTGGGGTCGCGGAACTGCCTGTTCTCAAAAAAGTCAAAGTTCATTTCAAGAATATGGCTGCTGTCTGTTCCCTCTGCCAGAAGGTGGTTTTTGAAAAGATTGAACAGCAGATAGGATTTGCCACAGCGGCGCAGGCCGGTGATTACCTTGGTGATGCCGTTGTGTTTTTTCCTTATCAGGCTGTTGAGATAGGAATCTCTTTTGATTTCCATGGTGCCTTCCATAAGTACTACAGCAGGTGATCATGGGTGACGGCACGCGCGCCGGCCCTCTGCAAGAAAGAAGTCTTACGACTGCAAGTCATTTAATGGAAAAGCAGTCAGCTGCAATGCTCTTAATGACTATTTTTGCGTGTTTTATAAAATTTAGTCAATAGAAAAGGGAGTGAAAAGAAGCTGGCCAGATGAGCGGGTATGGAAAGGGTATTTTACTGACTGTTTTTGCATAAAAACGCAGAAATAGTCAGTATCAACACCGGATCATTTTGCAGTAAGCCAGGTACGTGTGCGGATAGAGAATATTCCTGCTGACTATTTTTGCGGGTATTGAGGATTTTGCACAATAAAAGGCCACCCGCAATAATACGGGTGGCCAAATGAGGGAAAGTTTAAGAGCTTTGCTTTGTGCCCTACATAAGGAACTTCAGCGGAATGAGCGAAAGTTCCGGTATGAAGAGCAACAGGAAAAGCATAATTATCTCAACCACCAGGAAGGGCATCAGCTTCTTCACCAGGTGTGCAAACTTGATTTCGCCTATGCCGCAGACCACGTAGAGAACCGTTCCCACAGGAGGCGTGATAACGCCGATGCCCAGGTTCAGGATGAAGAGCAGGCCGAAGTAGTAGGGGTCGATGCCTGCCTGGGTGATGAGCGGATAGAAAACAGGGGCGAAAATCAGGATGTTGGGCGTTAAGTCCATCACCATGCCCATGAACAGCATGAAGACCATGATGGCGCAGAGCAGAAGCTTCGGCGAGTCAATGAGCGGGCTGAAGAACTGCACAACCTGCTGGGGTATCTGGGCAACGATAATGAAGAAGCCGACAGCCGAGGCTGTGGCCACGACGAACATGACAACTGCCGTTGTACGGGCAGCAGTGGCTGAAACGCGGATAAGGTCGCGCAGTGTCAGTTCGCGGTAGTAGCCCATGCAGACTACAATGGCGTAAATAGCAGCAAAGGCGCCGCCTTCAGTGGGGGTAAAGATACCAAAGCGGATACCGCCAAGCAGAAGGACAGGCATCATGAAGGCCGGTGTAGAATCCAGGATGATGCGGCGTACTTCTTCCTTGGTGAACTTCATCGTATCGTTGTAATTGTCTTTGCGGACGATGAAGTACCAGCACACCATGAGGGCCAGGCCGATAATGATGCCGGGAGTCAGGCCTATCATGAAGAGTTTTGTGATAGAGAGGCCTGATACGGTGGCGCCAAGAATAATAAAGTTTGTGCTGGGCGGAATGATGGGGCCCAAGATAGCGCCGGATGCGATAACGGCACCGGCACGGCCCTTGTCATAGCCCACCTGTTTCATCATGGGCAGGAGAAGTCCGCCCAGGGCTGCTGCCTCGCCCACTGAGGAACCCATAAGGCCTGCAAAAATAATGGAGGCCACAATGGCTGCATAGCCCAGGCCGCCACGGATGTGTCCCACCATGAGCTGTGCTAAGGCAACAACTCGTTTTGACAGGCCGCCCGCGGCCATAATCTCGCCTGCAAAGACGAAGAAGGGAATGGCCAGCAGGGGATAGTTATTGGCACCGTCCAGCATGGAGTTGGGGATGATCATGGCATCCCACATGCCGGAGTGGAACATGAGCACCACTGCGCAGATGCAAAGCACGATAGCCAGCGGTATGCCCAGCAGCATGAAGAAGAAGAGTGTTCCCAGGAAGAGTACTAATTCCATAATGTTGCTCCTTTAACGATTCCTACAGTTCTTCATTCTTCAGGAATTCGTTAATACGCTCTTCCTTGGTCATCTTCGGATGGTACTTTTCGTCAGGCGTGCGGAGTATTGTCACAATATCACGGATGAAGATTACAATGGCCGCCGCTGCGCAGATGGGGAGCGAACAGTTGATAAAGACCATGTTTATGTTTGTTGAGACCGAATATGTATCGGCGGTCTGCATAACATACATAAGGCCGCCGGCAAGCAGCAGGCCCATGGTTGCCATGGAAATCAGGATGGCAATGATATCGACCACTTTTCGGGTTGCCCCGTGCAGATGATCGATGAGCATGTCCACGACAATATGTTTTTTGTGGTAGAAAGCCTCAATGGCACCAAAGAAGGTCACGTAAATAAATAAGAAGCGTGCCCATTCCTCACTGGGAGGGAAGCTCGACCTGAAGGCATAACGGAGAAATGCATTGTAGGTAACGAGGGCAATCATGCTCAGGAAGATGATGGCGCAGACGAGTTCAAAGAGAAAACGACCGCCACTGCTCTTTTCCTGAGTTTTTGATTCAGCA
>JAUMVQ010000010.1 GCA_030530085.1 Desulfovibrionaceae bacterium
AGGGCTTGCGGCGCACGGCCTCGGTGAGCAGGCCGCCTTCCCCGTAGCCCACGTAGCCCGGAGGCGATCCTATGAGGCGGGAAACGGTATGCTTTTCCTGGAACTCGCTCATGTTGATGGTGATGACTGAGCGCTCGTCGCCAAAGAGCGCATCTGCCAGGGCAAGGCCTGTTTCTGTCTTGCCAACACCCGAGGGCCCCACCAGCAAAAAGACGCCAAGGGGCTGATTTGGCGCACGCAGGCCTGCCTTGCTGGCCTGTATGCCTTCGACAACGCTTTTGAGGGCCATGTCCTGGCCGCGGATTCTGGCAGACAGAATGGAGAACAGGTCTCCTATGCGCCCTGCCTGGTCACGGGCCATCTTGCCGACCGGAATGCCGGTCCAGTCAGAGACGACCTGGGCTATGGCATCGGAAGTGACTTCGACGCTTACAAGAGGATTGTCTCCCTGGACCTCTGCAAGTTCTGTGCGCGCTGTTTTAAGTTCTTCCATGGCCTGACTGATAGCATCTTCCATGGCATAAGCCTGGGAGTTTTCTGCTTCCTCAGGCTTTTCCTTTTTGCGCAGCTCTGCCAGGGCGGCACGGGCATCAAGGACCTTCCTGGCCAGTTCCTTTTCCCTGGTCCACGCGCTTTCAATCTGGGCGGCTGCATCAATGCTTTCTGCAAGCTCCTTTTCAAGGGCTGCATACCGGTCCTTGTCTATGGCAACACCTTCAGCCATGTCCCTTTTCAATGCATCAAGCTGCCTTGTGCAGGCCTGGCCCCTGCGCTGGGCATCTTCCAGGGATCCCGGCTTGGCTGCCATAGATATCCTGACCCTTGCACAGGCCGTGTCCAGCAGGTCAACAGCCTTGTCAGGCATAAAGCGCCCGCTGATATAGCGGTCTGAATATTCTGCTGCCGCATCCAGGGCCTCGTCCCTGACAAGGACGCCGTGGGCGGCCTCGTAGCTGGCTCGTAAGCCCCGCAGGATAAGGGCCGTTGTGGCAACAGAGGGTTCGTCCAGCTTCACAAGCTGGAAGCGCCTGGCAAGGGCTGCGTCCTTTTCAAAGTATTTTTTGTATTCCTTCCAGGTCGTGGCAGCACAGGTGCGTATCTCGCCGCGTGCAAGGGCGGGCTTCATGAGGTTGGCGGCATCGGAGCCGCCTGCAGAGGCGCCGCCTCCGACCAGAAGATGCGCCTCGTCAATGAAGAGGATGATGGACTTGGGTGAGGCCTTGATTTCGTCCAGGACGCCCTTGAGACGGCGCTCGAATTCGCCCTTGACAGAGGCGCCTGCTTCAAGAAGCCCCATGTCCAGGTTGAGCAGGGTAGTGTCCTTCAAGGTCTGCGGCACGTCGCCCTCGCTGATGCGCAGGGCCAGCCCTTCCATAACGGCAGTCTTGCCAACGCCCGGCTCGCCTACAAGGATGGGATTGTTCTTGCGCCTTCTGGCCAGTATGGCCACCATCTGGCGGATTTCCTGATCCCTGCCAAAGACGGGGTCTACCTTGCCGGCCCTGGCCTTGGCGGTGAAGTCCTCGCAGAAGCGCTCTATAAAGCCCTGGCCTGCAGATCCGTCCGGGCCCATGGCCTCTGTTCCAGAGCCTGATACCTCTTCGGCACTGTTTTCGACACTGTCCCTGGTAAGGCTGGCAAAGTCCTTTTTGAGGGTGTCTGCATCAAGGGACCTGAAAAGGGAGATGTAGTCGCCCTGGGCGTAAAATCCGGGGCGCTTGAGAAAGGCCAGGAGCACGCCTGCAGAGCGCACGGAGCGGCAGTTTAAGTCAACTGAGGACACAAGCCAGGCTGCTTCCAGGATATCCTGCAGGGTAGGCGAAAAGACTGGCCTGCCCGTGTTGCCGGTGCGGAACTGCGATAGCGTGCGCTGCACTTCCCTTTGTATAGTGCCGATGTCCGTGCCGGTGCTGCTTGTCATAAGGGAGAGATCGCTTTGCTTTTCTTCAAGCAGGGCCAGGAGGAAATGCTCGAAAGTGACCTCGTAGTGTTCCCTGTTGACGGCCATGCCGGCTGCCGTATTGAGTACCTGGACGCAGAATCCGTTGAGCTTGTCTATAAGCCCTTTCATGTCAACGCCGATCATGGCCTCTCCTTATGGTGTGCGTAAAAAAGATGCAGGACCCCGTCCGGACACTGCTTGCATGCGGACAGCGTAGGCCACAAGTATGCAGTGAAAACGGGACGGTAGCAACCAGAAGACAGGACCTTTCTGCCTGCTGCCTGAAGAAGAGGCTAGTCCCCCAGCTCTTCCTTAACCTTTCTGTCCCATCTGGTGCCGCGGAAGAAAAGAATGCCGGGGCCTTCCCCGTGCTCGCTTTCAATGCCCTTTGTCAGTGTGACGGACTGCGTGCCAAGCCAGGTGTTCTGCCCCAGGAAGCAGAGAGCATGGGCCTCGCTGCGTGCACTGCCTTCCTGCCCGGCCTGTCCTGTCGCCGGCATCTGTGCCTGAGACTGTGGCTGGCTTTTGCCAGTATCCCCGGCCTGCCTTTTTCTTGCGTACAGGCAGGCTCCGTGCAGTTTTTTCTTGTCCAGGGACATCTCCAGGTCAACGTTGAAGGGCTCTGTGCAGTAAAAATTGACATGCCTGAAGAGCTGGTTGCGTCCCTCAGGCGATGAGTAATGAAGCAGCTGCGATTCTGTCAGGTTTTCAAGGGTGAGCTTTATGCGTCCGGACCTGTTCTTGAGGAATCTTCCCAGCATGGCGTCTTCCCCAAGGGTGCAGTTCTCAGCGCCCAGCATGCAGCGCTGGCTGCTGGGGACGGGCTCTTTGCCTGCCACGCATTCCGTGATGCGGCATGAACAGCCAAGACAGGATCGCAGATAGGACTGAAGCGCCTTGGCAGAGCGCGGGAACAGGCTGAACAGGCCGATGAGGGGAAACTTGTTTTCAATGGAAAAGGGATACTTGTCCCTGCATGAGAAGGGCAGGCCGCCCAGTGCCAGCGCTTTTTCTCCAAGAGAGTAGTCTTTCTGCTCGAAGATTGTCCTGATTGGCGTAAAGCGGAACCAGCCTGCGTGCAAGAAAAGATCGTAGATGCGGGTATTGAAAACTGTGAGGAAGTCGCGCATTCCCCGTAAGTCTTCACGCTCCTCGGCCAGAAGATCTTCTGTATAGAAGGTAGGCAGGGGGGAGCTTGTGCCGTAGAGCCCCAGCATGTTTACGGTGAGCACAAAGACCGGCGGAGCGTCTTCAGGCGGCTCCGGCACAATATGCCCCTTCTGGTCCAGGCATTTCAGGCTGACAACGTCGTGGGCAGGAAAGGACAGCGACAAATGCGGCCTGATTACAATATGCTTTTCAATGAAGGTGCTGTGCCTTTCTTCGTTTGCAAAATAGTAGCGCAGGATACGGGTAACCTGCACAAAGGAGTAGGCCCAGGGCCTTGCAAACAGGTCTTTCAGGATCGGCGTGTCACTGATCACAGCTGCGGCCTCGATCCCAGCCTTGCCGGGCAGGTGATGTCCATGTGTCCGTTGGTGTCAGTCATGTGCATCATGGTGAATGTGTTGACAGAGGCGTAGCTGCTTAAGAACGTGTTGAGTATGGCCGTGAAAACGAACATGTCCCCGTCGTTGGCAAAATTTTCCGACTTCAGGACCAGGTCAATCTTTTTGCCTCTTAAAAGCTCCCCGTGCACAAGCTTCTGCATGGAGTGGACCTCAAGATGCTGTATGCCTTCTATCCTGCCTATGTTGGAGACCTGCGCCGCATTGTCGCCGCTCCTCCCGAAAATATAGAGCTTGAGTATGCTGCGTATGTTCTCGGTGCTGGCAACAGAGAGGTAGTTGAGAAAAAGGTGCGACAGCAGGCGCCACAGGGTATTGTCGCCCAGCGGCGGCAGTGCCGAGGCCGTGGGCGGCCTTAAGTTGGTAAAGTTGGCCAGCTGCGGGGAGGAGTCGGTCGGCATGCAGATGTCACCTGCGTGCAGCCTCTCAGGCAGCTTTCCGTTGGTGCAGAGAAGGGAGACAGAGAGTATCTCCGGCACAGGCACATCTCCCTGCATCTGTCCTATGGACAGCTTGATCTGAAGCTCGTTTGCTGCCGTGATATTGGTGGTAAGGTGGTAGACAGGCTGCGGCCTGTCTCCGGGGTTAAGATTGACAAAGCGGCTGTATTCGCGGGGCGTGCTCTCGCCCTGCCTGATGCCCATAATCTTTTCCACGCTGTAGACAGTGCACTGGCCGGAGGCTTTGCCGGCATCAGGAACAATGGTGTACTTGTCCTTGCGCAGATTAAGGTTGATAGGCTTCCCGTCCATGGGGAAGATGTTGACTGCCGGCGTTGCAAAGAGATGCAGGTGCTGGCTGCTGAAAGAGGGCAGATCCTCAGGCAGGTTTTCCAGGCTGATTTCTATGGAGAACTTCTGCCCTGTCCCGCGTGTGGTCCAGTTCTCAAAGCCCGGCATTTCCACCTGGCAGAAGCGCTCTGGCAGCATGAAAAATTCCTGCAGGTAGCGGAAGGCAGGGAAGGACTGCACAGGATAGGGAAGGACGGCGTTTTTTTCCTTGAATCCTGTGAGGCTGAATATGTCTTTCCCGTGCAGCACAAGCGGGGCCGCTCCAGGTGCTTCCTCCGGAATAATGCGCGCCTTTGTCGCATGCAGGCACAAAAGCTTGATGCGCCTGGCAGCTTCCGTATAAGTGCCGGTGCAGTAGAGGTTAAGCCTTTTGGGCACAGCCTGGGAAAGAGGCAGGCTGTTAAGCGTGCTGAAGCTGATGTTCAGCATGCCTGTATTGTCTTTTTCCCTGGCCAGCAGAACGCCTGTAATCTCAAGAGGGGCAATTTCCACATCTGAACAGGTGGCAAAGCTGCAGGTCGTTCCCTCAACTTCTATGGAATTGAGCAGGGTCCTGCGGGGAATGGTCAGGCATTCGTTCAGGCCGCGCCGCGGCGTGAAGGCCATGATTGTGGCAGAGGGTACGGGACGAAGGTAGTGGGGCGCTATGACATTGACCAGGGCGTGTATGAGCTCGGGAAACTCATCGTCCAGCTTCTGGCGTACATTTGCCGTAAGATAGGCGCAGCCTTCCAGTATGCGTTCCACATCCGGATCATCGCTTTCTTCCGAAAGCATATGAGCCAGCGCAGGATGCAGCTTGGCGAAGTGCTTGCTGCGAAAGCGCAAGAGCTCAAGTTCATGCTGGTAGTAGTCTAGGATCATGCGTAGCCCTGGATTTCTATGCGCCCGTCCGGGAGCAGTATGGTTTCAAAGATGACAGGAATCAGCGTTCCCTCATGCTGTATCTTGGCTGTCAGGGAAAAGGCCATGTTGAAGGAGCTGTTCAACTCAGGCATGTAGCGCACCTCTACGTCCTTGAGGCGCGGCTCAAAGCGGCTGATGGTGGAGCTCATGCTGTTTTCAAGCGCTTCCACGTCTGCCCCGCCGTACTGGGCAAAATTGGTCAGATCCGGCATGCCTAAGTCCGGATTGGCCTGGGAGTTGCCCTGCTTGGTGTTGAGCAGGCGGGCCAGGTAGCTGCCTATGGAGGCAACATAGGCTGACAGGTCGCTTTCCTTGGGCTGTGGCCCCTGTTTCTGGGCAAGCATGATGCGTTCCAGAAGACGTACTTTCATGGCTTTTCCCTACAATTGCCTGCAGCGTACTGTGGGCCCTGAAAACAAGAAATGTGGATGCCCCGCAGAAGAGTCCGCAGGACATCCACAAACATAGCATTGTTCAGGAGCTCAGCACCCCTTCAGCCCTACTTCTTCCAGTCGTCAACGTATTCGATGTTGCCGTCGTTGTAGGTCCAGGTGATTTTGGAATAGGTGAAGCTCACGGATTCCATATCAGTGTAGGGCTTGTTGTCGGGCAGGAAGGTGAGGGGGGTGTTCTTGCTGATGGAGACCACGATGGCATCCTCAAGCTTGATGGTGAAGTATTTCTGCTCCATGCCGTCAGCGCCGATGCGGTAGTGGTCAAGAGTTACCGTGCACTGCTCGCCGGTGCAGCAGGCCTTGTACAGCTTGGGAGTAGCCTGGTCGAGGTGCTTGGTAATGGTCAGGGGATGATGGATGCGCTGGCCGGTGGGCAGGCCGGTGTGGGTATCCTTGGGGATTTCGACCAGGTGCTCGACACCGTAGACAAGGACCTTGTCCTTCTTGTCGCCGCCCTGGGGGCAGTCGCCCTTGATCTCGCCCTGGGTTTTGCCCTCTATCTTCATGTATGCTGTTAAAGCCATTGCATAAACCTCTCTTGGTTAATTTTGTTCTGGCAGCATGCGGCTGCCAGCTTCTGGGGTTAAATTATTCCTTGTCCAGCTTTCCTACCAGCGACAGGGTAAAACTGGCTCCCATGTACTTGAAATGCGGCCTGGCAAGAATGTTTACGCTGTACCAGCCTGGCTCTCCTGCCACATCGCTTACGTTGATTTTTGCCATACGCAAAGGACGCTTGCTCCTTGTGACAGGATCGGGATCGTCCATTTCAGTCACGTACTGACTGATCCACTTGTTGAGCTCGCGCTCAAGATCGGTACGTTCCTTCCAGGTGCCGATATTTTCCCTCTGAATGACCTTGATATAGTGCGCCAGCCTGTTCATGATCATCATGTAGGGCAGCTGCGTCGAAAGCCTGTAATTGAGCTCGGCTTCCTTTCCTTCAGGCGTGTTGGCAAAGACCTTGGCCTTCTGGCAGGAGTTGGCCGAGAAGAAGGCTGCATTGTCGGCACCCTTGCGCATGGTCAGGGCAATAAAGCCTTCCTCCGACAGTTCGTACTCACGGCGTTCTGATATAAGAATTTCGGTGGGGATCCTGGTCTGGATCTGGCCCATGGACTCAAAATTGTAGACCGGCAGGTTTTCCACGGCACCGCCGCCCTGGGGACCGATGATGTTGGCACACCAGCGGTACTTGGCAAAGCTTTCCGTAAGGCGGCTGCCAAAGGCAAAGGCCGTGTTGCCCCAGCAGAAGTCATTGGAGCTCTCTGCTTCTTCCTGGAAGGTAAAGGTCTTGGCCGGAACAGTGTCAGGGCCGAAAGGCACGCGCAAAAGGAAGCGCGGCAGGGTGAGGCCCACATAGCGCGCGTTCTCGCTTTCGCGGAAGGAACGCCACTTGGTATACTGGGGCATTTCCAGGATGGACTTGATATCCTTGAGGTTGGGAAGCTTTTCCCAGGAGTCAATGCCGAAGAAGCTTTTGCTGGCTGCGCTGATAAAGGGCGCATGGGACATGGCGGAGACGCTGGCGATATTCTGCAGCAGCGCCATGTCCTGGGTGCCGGGAGTGAACTCGTAGTTGCCCAGGATGACCCCGACCGGCTGGCCGCCAAACTGCCCGTATTCAGACGTATAGATGTTTTTGTAGAGACCTGAGCGTGTTATCTCGGGGGCATCCTCAAAGTCATTCAGCAAATCCTCTTTTGAGGCATTGATGAACTCGATCTTGATATTCTGGCGGAAGTCGGTGCGGTCAATCAAAAACTTCATGCCGCGCCAGGCAGACTCCAGGGACTGGAATTCCTGGCAGTGCATGATGGCATTGGTCTGCGCAGACAGCTTTTCGTCCAGTTCGGTCATCATCTTGTCTACAACGGCTGTAGACACCTTGGTCTCAGGACCGTCCTTGACAAGTTCCTTCAAAAAGACCCTGAGGCCGCTCCTGGTGGCAGAAAAGCCTTCCTCGCCTGGTTTGAGCCTGCTGGCCTCGACAATTTCATCAAGCAGGCTGGTTGCCGGAGCCTGTGCTGCCTGCGCTTCTGTCTGTGTATTCTGAGCTTCGTTCATGGCTATTCCCTAATGTTCACTGTTCAGGCACTGCATCACTATATGCTGCACTACTTGTCTTCCAGTCCGAGCTCATCCAGAAGAGCCTGGCGGGCAGCATCGTTGCTTATGATTTCCTGAACCTTGCGCCTGAAGTCGGGAACGTTGGCCAGAGGTCCCTTCAGGGCCTTGAGCGCTTCGCGCAGCTCAAGCATTTTTGCCATCTCCGGCACCTGTGCGGCTACAGCGTCAGGAGAAAAGTCATTGATTTTCTCAAAGTTAAGACTGACGTTCAGCTTAGCATCCGGATCGTCGCCAAGCTTGTTGGGAACAGAGACGTTCAGTGAAAGCTGCTGGGCTTTCATGACATCATTAAAGTTGTCCTTGTCCACGGAGACAGGAGCGCGGTCTTCCACGGCCCTGTCGTCGGCACGCTGCGTAAAGTCGCCCAGGACCATGAGCTTCAGGGGAAGCTCAATTTCTTCCTGTGCGTCACCGGTAGCCGGACGATAGACGATGTTGACACGTTCCTTAGGTGCAACTGATGCTTCCTTACCCATACACGCCCTCCAAGAAAAGGATAACAGTTCGCATTCTTTCGTACTATTTAAATAAGGTTTTCCCCTGCTTACGTCAAGAAAGAAGAAGGGGCTGCGAGGAGTGCTATCTGCTCAGGAACAGGCTGTTTATTGGAACTGTCAGCAAGGCTTTGGGGCGGGTAGTATTTTTTCAGTGAAGAACAGCTGCTGCCAGGTTTTCAGGGATGATGCGGACAGCCTTCCTGTGGCAGTCTGTCCGGGTATGCTTCCTTTTTGTGACCGCTTTTTGGGGGGCCTACTCGTCGTGGTGCATGCGCATGGAACGGCAACCCCTGCCGGCAGGTTTCTGCAGGGGGACGCCGGCCTCGTTATGCAGGCGTATATTGACCTGCATGAGGGCATTGGCCAGTTCGTTGCGTAGCTTTTGCAGATCCATGCCCAGTCTCGGCAGGGCATCCGCATCGGCGCTGGTGCTGTAGGTGACATCCCTCAGCTCGTTCATTTTCAGGTTGATGCGCCTGTCTATGTCCTGCAGGCCTGGAAGGGATTCCTGCACTATGCCTATGGCTTTCTCCTTTTTGTCGCCGGGCAGGGTGTCAATGCAGCTGTACAATATTTCCCAGTCGTCGCAGCGGACATTGCCGGCATTCTCACCGCCTGCAGTGCATCCTTCGTGCGCTGATACAGGCAGGGCAGAGAGCAGTTGCAGCAGGGATGAAAGGAAAACAATTGAAAAAAGCAGTCTGGCCATAGGAACATTCCTGAATTGTTCGGAAGAGGTGCATTAATAGCTTCTGCTATGGGAAGAAAAGGACAGGGCAGAGGACGTTTAATTAGAATAAGCACAAAACATGCCATCCCCCGCAATTTGCCATCAATAGTCTATTTTTTGAACACGTCTGCATGGATCACAGGCAAGCAACTGTCAACAACCTATCCACTATGGCTATTTTGTACACTACCTTTTCTATCTTTTCCAGCTGCGGCACAAGCGGGATCCTTCGCAGCAGAGAGGAAGGCTGTATGCCGTGCATTTTTGTTTTTCCGGAACATTTCTTCTTGCGTTTTTAAGCACTGCTCCCGTACTATCTCCTGCCGAAAAAACAGTTCCCTACATGTCCTGCCGATCCGGAGTTTTGCCATGTCGCTTCTTGAGGTCCTGGCCATTGCCGTTGCCCTTTCCATGGATGCCTTTGCTGTCTGCGTGACAACAGGCGTCACCCTGCGCAGGCTGTCGCCAGGCCCTTTGATCCGCATGCCCCTGGCCTTTGGCTTTTTCCAGTTCATGATGCCCCTTATCGGCTGGTTTATGGGCGCCAATATCCTGCACCTGGTAGAAAAGTGGGATCACTGGCTTGCCTGCGGACTGCTCTTTTTCGTTGGCGGCAAACTTATCTGGGATACAGTCACAGGCTCCGATGACGAGGATCAAAAGGTTGACCCTACAGCCGGCTGGACCATTATTGTGCTTGCCGTTGCCACCAGCATTGACGCCCTGGCTGTGGGCTTTTCCTTTGCCATGCTGCAGCAGAGCATATTGTGGCCGTCAGCTGTCATCGGCATTGTCTGCACCATTATCAGCGTCTGCGGCATGCTGCTGGGAGCCTGCATAGGCAGGATAGAGACATTGCGCCGCGTCAGCGGGATTGCCGGGGGACTTGCCCTGCTGGCCATCGGCGTGCTCATCCTGCGTGACCACGGAGTTTTTTAGCCGCACTTCAATTTAGCTTCTCTTTAGGGGCATGGCAGCGCTTCCCTGACGTTCACGTACAAAATGGGCGTACCAAGTGCCTGCCAATGTTCTTTCAGCGTTTCAGGGTGTAGGGCAGAAAGGCTATATAAAACATTGCCGCGCTGTCATTCGCATCACTTTTCTCACATGGAGAAAAGGCTAAGCGCAGCGCGGACTGTTAGGTAGCAAATAAACCGTGCTGGTGCGCTTGTCAAAATAAGACCGTGCCTGAATGACATGCCCAAAAGAGTTTCTTAAGGCGGATAAAAAAGGCAACCCCGGAGAGGGTTGCCTTATATGTTGCTGAAAAGCTTGTTTCAGGAATGGAGAAGACGGCACAAAGAACAATCCTGTGCCCTCTGGCTAGTCCATGGACATGAGCTCTTCAATCATTTCGTCAGAATGCTGGCCGGATACAGTCGTATCCTGCTCTGCGTCCTTAAGCCATGCACTCAGGGCATCAATGATTTTATGCGCCTGCTCAGGGCTTGAAATATTGAACTTTGACTGGGCGCGGTAGACGCCTGCCGTCTTTTTGTAGCGGCGCAGCGAATATTTGTCGGGACTGTAGTCGTCGGTCTTGGGACGGTAGTCCTGGTAGCGGAACAAAATGGTAGTCCAGGCACCGCGGCTTAGGACAACCTTGTCCAGTTCCCTGACGATAACATTGCCGTTGTCGTCTTCAAAATGCACGGTCAGATCGTCGATAGACTCGTTGTTCATCGGCAATTATGCGGAAAGCATGAGGCACAGGGCCGCATCACAACCGCATCCTCCTTGCAGGCAGCCCATGCCATTCCTCCCCTCGTATTTTGAAGAGGAATGGCAGGCCTTTGAAAGAAAAGCTGTTAGGGGGAGGCCAGCGGCTGCTAGCCTTCGTAGAACGCCTTGTAGGCCAGGTAGGTCGTGTAGACGTCTGCTGCGCTGGACAGCTCGAAGGGGCTGTGCATGCCGAGCAGGGCAGGGCCGAAGTCAATGACGTTCATGCCCCAGGCAGCCAGAAAGAGGGCCACCGTTCCGCCGCCGCCATGGTCAACACGCCCCAGGATGCCGGACTGCCAGGGAATCTCATGCCTGTTCAGCAGGCCGCGTATGGAGGCAAAATATTCGGCATGAGCCTCGCTTGCGCCGTACTTGCCGCCGGCTCCTGTGTATTTTTCAAAGCAGGGGCCATAGCCCAGGTTGGCGGAATTTGTCTTGTCATGTGTATCGGCATAGTCGGGATCCATGCCGGCCGTGACATCGGCAGACAGGGCCTGGCTTGCCATCATGACTGTGCCGCGGGAAGTCTCAGGCTCATGCTTGTGCAGCACTTCTTCTATGCAGTAGGCAAAGAAGCGGGAAGAGGCGCCGGAGGCACCGTCAGATCCTATTTCTTCCTTGTCCCAGAGGATAAGGGCACAGTTTTCAGCAGAAGGCATGCTGTCAGCAAGGGCCATGAGGCCTGTGTAGGCGCAGATGCGGTCATCCTGGCCGAAGCCGCCTATGAGGGACTTGTCCAGGCCCACATAGCTTGCAGGCCCTGCAGGAACAACCTCGATTTCAGCGCTCAGGAAATCTTCCTCGCGAACACCGTACTTCTGCTGCAAGAGCTCCAGTACGGCCAGCTTGACGGGCTCAGGCACGTCCTTGCCGTTTTCGTCCTTTTTTTCGGAAGGCTTGCTGCCAAGGATAACATTGAGCTTTTCGCCCTGAAAGGCTTCCTTGACTGTCTTGGCAACCTGTTCCTGGGCAAGGTGGGGCAGAAGATCTGCTATGGTGAAGACAGGCTCGCCAGGCTCTTCGCCCAGCTGTACAGGCACTACCTCGCCAGTGTCCTTGCAGATGACGCCATGCAGGGCCAGGGGGCGTGCCAGCCACTGGTATTTGCGCAGGCCGCCGTAGTAGTTTGTCTTTGCCTGGGCAAAGCCTTCCTGCTCTATAAAGGGATGCGGCTTGAAATCAAGCCTGGGGCAGTCTGCATGGGCGGCAATAATGCGTATGCCCTCTGACAGGGGCCTGGTGCCCTTTCTGAAGGCAAAAAGCGCCTTGCCCCTGAGCGTGGCAAGGTATTTGTCCTTGCCAGGATCTGCTGTAAAGCCTTTTTCCTCAAGAAAATGCTTGCAG
The DNA here is from genome assembly GCA_030530085.1 of Desulfovibrionaceae bacterium. Taxonomy (GTDB): domain Bacteria; phylum Desulfobacterota; class Desulfovibrionia; order Desulfovibrionales; family Desulfovibrionaceae; genus Desulfovibrio. Next base: position 12,086 of record JAUMVQ010000010.1, read on the forward strand.
AAGGCTATAGTCTCGCGCTCTGTCTTGCAGCTGGTAAGAAAGTCGATATACCCGTCGCAGAAAGAAGCGGTTTTACCCTTTTCCGATTCCTTGTCGCAAAAAGCCCAGGCACTTTTGGCCTTGTACAGAGGCGAAGCCTGGCCTTCCTGATTGTTTGTATCCATAAAAATCTGTCTCCCTGATATGCAAAAAGCATAACTCAAAAAAACTGACGTATCTTGTTAAACCATAGTTACACAAAGCATATGGCATCAATATGGTAAATGGTGCCTCTTTGCAAAAAGGCAAGTATTAATCCCGGTGCAGTGCCTCAGGCCAGATCTCATAGAATGTGCTTAAAAGGTAGAGGGATCCGGTGACAAGGACAGTGCCTTCCTGCTCGGCCGGGTTCAGGGCCATAAATGCCTCCTTAAGGGAACTGTGTTCCTGGCACTGCTTCTCGCCAAGACCTTCCAGAAAGCGGACGATGTTCTCAGGCTTTTCAGACCGTTCTCCTGGTATGGCCGGAATGTGCCAGGATACGCCAGGCACTTCCTGTACCAGCATGGCCAGGCCCGTGCGCCAGTCCTTGTCTGCAAGGCAGCTGTAGACAACAGTTTCTGGCCTTCTGACTGCCCCGCTATGCAGGGCAGATGTCAGTGACTGCATGCCATGGGGATTGTGGGCGCCGTCCAGTACGCAGCAGGGCCTATTCGGCCGTGACGCAGTGGCAGGCATGGGGCTTACTGTCTGCAGCCTGCCCGGAACAAAGGCCTCGGCCAGCCCTTTGCGCACGCAATCTTCATCCGGGACGATGCCCAGCTTTTCTGCCAGTATCTTAAATGCAGCCAGGGCAGTTCCGGCATTGGAGTACTGGTGGCTGCCTGCAAGCCCCAGCTTGTACCCGGGCCCAAGTTCCGGGGCACAAGTGAGCTGGGCGCCAAAGAGTGCGGCCCTTTTTTCAAGGACAGCCATGACGCTCTCCTGCTGTCTTGCGGTAACAGCAGGGGCAGACGAGCGTATGGCGTGTGCCTTTTCCCCGGCAATGGCTGTTACCGTATCCCCCAGAAGGGCTGTATGGTCCAGGGCTATGGGTGTAAAGACGGCAAGATCTGCTGCCGTGGCCGTGGTGGCATCGTGTTGTGCGCCAAGGCCTGCCTCAAGGACGGCACACTGGACGCCCTGGTCGCGGAATACGGCCAGGGCCGTGACTGTCAGGATTTCAAAATAGGTAAGATCAGGGCAGATGCTGACAGCTTCAGATGCGCATGAAAGCCAGTCAGCCATTTTGGTCCACTGTCCGTCTGTCTGGATGCGCTCCTCAGGCGAATAGAAGTGCGGGGACGTATAGAGACCTGTCTTTATGCCGTGCTTCTTAAGAAGCGATGCAATGAATGTGGCAGTGGATCCCTTGCCGTTTGTGCCAACAACCTGGCAGACAATATAGGGAGGGCGTGTCAGGTCCATGGCCTGCAGGACCTTTTCCATGCGGGAAAGGGACAGGTCCATGTGAAAGAAATTGAGGTTGTCCAGGTAGGAGGACAGATCTTTAGGAGAGGTAAATTCCTGTGTCATTGTCGTATGTCAGATAAGGGTGGATATGCAGCAGTGCGTGATGCATGAAGCAGCAGTCAGAAGGAGCGTACATGTGCCATGCCTAAAGGACGGCGCTCAGGACAACACGCTTGACAGAGAGCCTGAATGGTGCAAAAAAGCACACAGACAGCAGGGCATGTCCCTCAAGGATTATGAGCTGCTGCCTGCGTGCGCTCGTAGCTCAGTCGGATAGAGCAGGAGCCTTCTAAGCTCTTGGTCGGGGGTTCGATTCCCTCCGGGCGCACCACCATTTTTTTAGGATCTCGCATTTGGTTAAAGCATGGCCTGTCTGTATAGAAAGGCCGTGTTTTTTTTATTTTTGCGCATCCCGGGCAGGCTTCTTTTCCAGTGTCAGGATAAAGACTGCGGCCATGATGAAAAGACACCCGGCCCAGCCTGTGGCAGAAAAGTTCTCATTGAACAGGAGCCAGACCCAGAAACAGCCCAGTACGGGCTCGACATTGCCGATAACGGCTGACTGCACCTGGGAAATATACTTGAGGCTGAGGGCCAGGGTGATGTAGGCCAGAAAGTTGGTAAAAAAGCCCATGGCCGCCAGCAGGGCCCAGTAGACGGCCGGCCTGTCGAGGGACAGATCTGCATATGTACATGGCAACAGCAGGATTGTCGTGCTCAGAAAGGCATAGGTGTAGAGGGTTACTGACGAATACCTGCGGCAGAAGTGATAGGTAAAGGGGAAAAAGCAGGCATAGGAAAAGCCAGACAAAAGGCCGCAGGCAACACCTATGGCGGAGATTTCGCCGTTCATGCTGCCGCCGGCCATGCTCACCATGATAACGCCGCCAAGCGCTATGCCGATTGCTGCCAGCTTTGTGTAGGAAATGGCCTCGTTAAAGAAGAAGCGCGACAGGACGGCAACCCAGGCAGGGGCAGTATAGAGAAGGACTACTGCCGTGGCGCCGCCGCAGAAGCTGATGGCGTACTGGAAGGAGCCGAAGAGGACAATGCCAAGCACGCCGCCGATGACAATAAGGAGCAGGGCGTCCTTAAGGGGAATTTTAAGCTCCCTGCGCCATGCGGCGCAAACGGCAAAGCAGAGGCCGCCTATGCCTGTACGCCAGAAGGATGTTTCCAGGGGCGTGCAGTCCATGGCAAACAGAAGGCGTGACATGGGCGTGATCAGCGACCAGAGCGCAGCTGCCATGGCGGCATAAAAAAAGCCGAGATAGAGCGATTTTTGTGGCGTGTTTGAAGACATGGTGTACGTGCTTGAAAACTCGTCAGGCGCAGGAAATACGCCGGGAAAAAACGGATACAATGGGCTTCTTTCAAAGCCCGACTATACTAGTCGGTGCAGGCAAAATTGCAAGCATGGGCAGGATCGATGCCCTGCCATGAAAGGTGCCATGGCACTCCTGCCGTAAGAGAACATCCCTTGAGACTAAAAATTGTACTTTAAAACACGACATGGGGACGATGCCAGGATTAGTTTCCGTGCAGGCGCTCTTTCATGAAGATTGCAGATTTTTTCTTCCTTGATAAACAATTGCTTGCAGAAAAAAAGAGAAAAACAAGGTGATACAGGTAGATTTTTTTGTACCGCTTTTGTTGACAATGAAAATGAAGTTCATTTACATAAGGCATTCACTAATCAGCCATTCCATGGGAATCTCTGTCTAACGTATTGATTTCTGGATAATTTTCGCTTTTGGGATGGAATTTTCGCCAGACAGGGTGAAACGGCGTGCCTGCCGTAGAGATTTGTCCTGCCTGTTTTGTCAGATTGCCTGCGCTGCTTTTGGTGCGGGCAGCATGTTTGGAACCAACGGCTTTGCCTGCGTCATTTCTTTTGAATCAGGTATGTAACCGGCATCACACAAAGTGCACGGCGCAGGTTCCGGCAATGTATCCGCTTCATGCACCCCGTTGAAGTGGTTTTCTCGAAGGAGGGGGTATGGCTACTGAACAATGTTGCTGCTGCCAGGGCAACGAAGCTGAAAAAGGCGGAATGACCGCCCCTGCTGCCACAGGGAAAAAGCTTCGCATCGCTCTTGCCGGCAATCCGAACTGCGGCAAAACTACGCTGTTCAACCACTACACAGGCGCCCGCCAGCACGTGGGCAACTATCCTGGCGTGACAGTTGACAGGAAGGAAGGCGAGAAGGTCGTCAAGGGACAGGAACTGACCCTGGTCGATATTCCCGGCACCTATTCCCTCACTGCCTACTCCATGGAAGAGCTTGTCGCCCGCAGCGAGCTGTCCTTTGGCATGGTCGATGCCGTCATCGACATCGCTGATGCGTCCGCCCTGGAGCGCAACCTGATTCTGACAGTGCAGATGATGGAAATGGGCATGCCTGTCGTGCTTGCCTGCAACATGATGGACGAAGCCCGCAAGGCCGGCCTTCATATCGACATGAAGAAGCTGGCTGACAAGCTGGGCGTGCCTGTCATGCCTCTGGTTGCCCGCTCCGGCGAAGGTGCCGAAGCCATTCTTGAAAAGGCTGTGGAAGCTGCCAAGGGTGGCCGTCGCACACCGCTGCACCTTTCCTACGGCCGCGAGATTGACGCAGCCATCAGCCAGCTTGAAAAGCGCCTGGCAGAAGAGAATGCACTCACAGACCAGTACCATCCCCACTGGACTGCCATTAAGCTGCTTGAAGGCGATACAGAAGTTATCAAGGCCTTTAAGGAAGCCAATCCCAAGCTCAGCGAGGAAATCCTGGCCGAATGCGCCAAGACAGCAAAGCTGGTCAAGGATACGACCCGCATGTCCTGCGAGTCCGTGATTACGGATGCCAGGTACGGCTACATCCGCGGCCTTCTCAAGGGCTGCGTTACCCAGGACGAAGGCAAGGACCGCCTGGCCTTCTCCGATGCCCTGGACAAGGTCCTGACCAACGTTGTGCTGGGCCCGGTCATCATGCTGGCCGTCCTGTACGCCATCTTCTATGTGTCCATTGAATATGGCGCCTATCCCCAGGGCTGGGTTGAAGACCTCTTTGGCTGGATGGCCGAGACAGTCGGCAACTGCATGGGCGACGGCGAGCTCAAGTCCCTCATTGTTGACGGCATCATCGGCGGCGTGGGCAGCGTTATGTCCTTCGTGCCGCTTATCGCCATCATGTTCATCATGATTTCCTTCATTGAAGACAGCGGCTACATGGCCCGTATCTGCTACATGATGGACCGCATCTTCCGCATGTTCGGCCTGCATGGCGCCTCTGTCATGCCCTATGTCGTTGCAGGCGGTATTGCCGGCGGCTGCGCCATTCCTGGCGCCATGGCCACCAGGACACTGCGCAGCCCCAAGGAAAAGCTGGCTACACTTCTGACACTGCCCTACATGCCCTGCGGTGCAAAGGTGCCTGTCTTCCTGCTGCTCATTGCGGCCTTCTTCCCCGAAGATCCCACAACAGCCTTCTTTATCATCCTCATTGCCGGCTGGGTATGCGCCCTGCTTGTTGCCCTGCTTCTGCGCCACACCATCATCAAGGGCGAGTCCACTCCCTTTGTTATGGAGCTGCCTCCCTACCGTATGCCCACTTTGTTCTCAGTGCTTTTGCACATGTGGGAACGCAGCTGGATGTACATCAAGAAGGCCGGTACCGTTATTCTTGCCATTTCCGTGGTCATCTGGGCAGGCCTGAAATATCCTGAGCTTGATCCTGAAGTGTCCGCTCCCTTTGAGAAGAAGATTGAAGAGCTGACCGCCCAGAAGGACGAAGCCCAGGGCAAGGCCGACGAGCTTCAGAAGAAAATGGACGCCCAGGCTGAAGCCGTCATGGCCAAGATTGCCGAACTGGCTGGCACAGACGAAGACCTTGGCAAACTGAAGTCCGAACAGGACAAGGCCGCCGGCGAGATTGCTGAAATGGAGAAGAAGCTGGCAGCCATGGGCGAGGAAGCCGAAGGTGCCGAGGAACTCTCCGCTGACATCGAAAAAATGCAGGCTGAAGCCAGCACCAGGGAAGACTCCATGCTGGCCAAGGCTGGAAAGCTGCTTGCCGATGATGCCGAACAGCAGGCTGTTATCACAGGCTACGTAACCCTTAAGGCCGAACAGGCCGAAGCCAAGGAACAGGCCGATACCTTTGAAGGCCAGGCCGGCGACGTGCAGAATGAACTGGACGAGCTTGCCCTGAAGAATTCCTACGGCGGCCGCATCGGTATCTTCCTTGAGCCCGTGACCAAGCCCATCGGCTTTAACTGGCAGACCAATATCGCCATCGTTGCCGGTGTGGCAGCCAAGGAAGCTGTAGTTGCTACCCTTGGTACCGCCTACAGCATGGGCGAAGTGGATCCTGAGGAAGCCGAACCCCTGGCCGAACTTCTGGCCAAGGACCCTGAGTACAACAAGGCCGTGGCCATTTCCCTCATCCTCTTTGTCCTTATGTACTCCCCCTGCTTTGTGGCCCTGGTTGTCATCAAGGCTGAGGCAGGCGGCTGGCGCTGGCTGGTATTCAGCATGATTTTCAATACCGTCCTCGCCTACATGGTCAGCTTTGTCGCATTCAGGCTGGCCAAGGCCTACTACGGTATTGCCTAGTTCTTAACGGCGGGCGGACGGTTTAGCGAGCTCCGCCCGCCCGCCAGGGAACCAGAAAAGAAACCTTTCAAAATGCAAAATACAGATACTTATATCTGTTTATCTGACACTGACTTTAACACTACAAACTGTGGAGATTGTATCATGAAGAAACTGGTTACTCTGCTTCTGGCAGCCGGTCTTGTTTTTTCAGCCTCAACATCTGCCCAGGCCATTGACTTCAAGGCCAGCGGCGAATGGCTGATGGGCTTCGGCCTTGGTGATTCCAACCTTGTCAACAGGACCCGTGTGAACGGCGAAGCCAAGAAAAAGACCAATACCGACGACAAGTTCACAGCTGCCCAGCGCGTGCGTCTGCAGCTTGAAGCCGTTGCTTCCGAAAACCTGTCCGGCACAGTTCTGTTTGAACTGCTGGAAACAACCTGGGGCAAGGCTGAAAACAGTGGCGCCCTTGGTGCTGACGATACAGGCATCGGCGTCCTCAATGCCTTCATCGACTGGGCTGTTCCGGATACAGACCTCAAGGTCCGCATGGGCATCCAGCCTGTGGAACTTCCCAACGTAGCCGGCGGCTCCTCCATCCTGAACACAGATGCCCTGGCCGCTGTCACCCTGAGCTACCAGTTCAACGACAACGTGGGCGCCACCCTGTTCTGGGGCCGTCCCTACAATGACAACTATACGGGCAACGGCGTTGGCAGCCATAAGACCAACTACCTTGACAACGTTGACCTCATTGCCCTCTCTGTTCCGCTGACCTTTGACGGCGTCAGCGTGACCCCCTGGGTTATGTACGGCCTGATTGGCAAGAACGCCCTCAGGGCCACCAATGACGACGGCTATGTCGGACCTTCCGACCTCTTCGCTGTCAACGATCCTACCGGCCTTGACAACCGCCATCTGAGCAGGGCCTACGGCAACGCCTTCTGGGGCGGCATTGCTACAGCCCTTACCCTGTGGGATCCCCTGAATATCGAGCTTGACCTGAACTACGGCTACGTGCAGGGCATGGGCAGCTACGACCTCTCCCGTTCTGACGGCGTTACCAAGCGTGCTGACCTCGGCCGCCAGGGCTTCCTGGCCAAGGCCCTGGTTGAGTACAAGATGGACTGGGGCACCCCCGGCATCTTCGCCTGGTACGGCACAGGCGATGACGACAATCCGAAGAACGGCTCCGAGCGCCTGCCTTCCGTGGAAGCCAAGGGCAACTTCACTTCCATGATGGGCGATGACAACTACGGCTGGGGCTCCAACGGCTCCTGGTACGATATGACCCTGAACTACGCCGGCACCTGGGGCGTCGGCCTCCAGATCAAGGACATGTCCTTCCTCGAAAACCTGTCCCACACCTTCCGCGTAGCCTACTGGGCCGGTACCAACTCCCCCAGCATGGCCAAGTACGCATCCTCTCCCATTTCCTGGAACAACCAGCTTGATGACTCCACCTCCGACAGCCTGTATCTGACCACCATGGACAGCCTGCTGGAATTCAACCTCATCAACAAGTACCAGATGTACGAAAACTTCGAGGTCAACTTCGAGCTGGGCTACATGGTCAACTTCTTTGACAATGACACCTGGAAGAAGGCCAACCACGGCAGCTGCGACACCTACGAAAAGCGTGATGCCTGGAAGGCTCAGCTGATCTTTGCCTACAGCTTCTAGTCCGGTCTTTCACTGATTTGATTTAAGGAGGGGTACAATGGTGCCCCTCCTTTTTTGATGCCATAAAGCCCGTGCGCTTTCCCTGTGCAAGGGCGGCACAACGCCTGCCTTAAGTTTCCTGGCACAACAAAAGAGCCCTGCCACGTACCGGTGACAGGGCTCTTTTGTTACAATGACAAAGCCTTTCTATTCGTTGACAGCAGTGTCGTCGCATTTTTCGTTGATACGAGAACGCAGCTTGCGTGACAGCTTGAATGTTGCCACAACCCTTTCTGTCAGCACCATCTTTTCCCCGGTCTTGGGGTTGCGGCCGGGGCGGGGCTGCTTGAGCTTGGCTTCAAATTTGCCAAAGCTTGAAATCAGAACTGCTCTGTCTTCAACCAGGCCTGTCTTGATCAGGGTAATAAGACTCTCAACGCATTTTCTGGCATAATCAACGGTGAGGCCTGTAGCCTCCCTGACATTGTCTATAATGTCAGCCTTGACCAGAGTACGTCCTGTCTTAATCGTGACAGGCTTACGCCTAACCTTCATAGTCACCAGCAGTCCTCCTTGTGCGCTGTTCCTTATACTAGTAATCTTGTCTTATTTAGGAAAAAAGTCAAGTAATAATAGGTAGTAACCCCTGTATGCACCCTTGAGCCCGGGCCTGTTCAGCCCTGCTGTTCCTCTGCCTGTGCATTGGGACAAAGACTGATTTTGTCCTGCCAGAGGTACTGACAGAGGAAGGACAGCCTGGGGGGACCGGGCACTACTTGTCTTCAGGATCGCTGCTGTAGGTTACGGTGACCTGTTCCAAGTGCGGCTGCATGACTGTCATGCCGTCAGGTATGCGCAGATGCACCGGAACTTCCTGGGGAACATTTGCTGTCATGTCAGCAGGAGGTATGACTGAAAGCTTGAGCAGGCGCAGATAGGACCTGCTCTGGGCAAGGGCCTCCGGAACTTCTATTTTGACAACGGTTTCAGCCGGGTCGATTTTGTATTTTTCAGGTGTATCAGAGGCAATAATGACATCACATTTCTGCTCTATGATAACGCGCTTGCTGGTGATGGTGTAGGTCGCCTGAACATTGCTGGGGGTTATGGTCACAAGGCCCGGAGCATCGAGGGACAGGGACGGCTGCGTAACCGTGCCTGTAGCCCTGGTGTCGATTTCCAGGGGAAGCCGTATGCTGGTGAGATCGCCCACAAGGCTTTCAGGGCCCCTGACTGTGACTGTTGACGGGCTTATCTTGATATCGGTGACAGTAATGGCGCCCTTGCGGAGATTGGAAATAACCTCGGGCTGGACTGGTATGGTCCTTTCAAGCACATTGTCCGCCTTGACTACGATGCGCGGCGGCTGCACGTCCAGGACATCAAAGGCCCGGTAGTAGCCTGACAGCTTTTCAGCAGTGAGGGGGACGACTGTTACGCCTTTCTTGATATGAGACAAGTCTATCTGCTGGCGCAAATGGCGGGTGGTTATGTTGCGCAGAAGCGCCTCAGGGCCGCGCAGGCGTACCGTTACTGTCCTGATAAGTCCGTCTGTGACAATCAGGTGCTTGGGAATGCCAATATAGTCCATATTGACATCTATCTGCATCTCAATCCTGTCCCTGATGCTGACCATGTACCACAAGGCCGTCGCAATGCAGACAGACAGGATAATAGACAGAAAATGCAGGACAAAAGTCTTCTTTTTAGTGTTAGAGAAGCTCATTGAGGGCGCTCCTCAGTTTTGATGAAGTCAGGTTGCGTATAAGTATGCCCTTGCTGGCCAGGCTGATTTCACCGCGTTCTTCGCTGACAACCACCACGGTGGCATCAGTTTCCTCGGTGATGCCCAGGGCTGCCCTGTGGCGCGTTCCGAATGCCTGTCCCTTTGCTTCTGCAAGAGGCAGTATGCAGGCAGCAGCCCAGATGCGGGATCTGCTGATGATGACGGCGCCGTCATGGAGCGGGGCCTTGGGATAGAAAATGTTCTTGAGCAGCTGCCTTGACAGCTTGGCATCTATGGGGACGCCTTCGCGCTTTATCATGTCGTCAAGGCGCATATTGCCCTCTATGACAATGAGTGCGCCGATATGGGCCTTGGCCATGTCTTCGCAGGCAATAACAATCTCTTCCATGCCGCTGGCCTTGACGGATTTTCTCTTGAAGAAGCTTGAGGCGCCGATTTCGCCCAGGGCATGCCGTATATCCTGCTGGAATATAATGACGATGACCAGGAACAGCGAGGAGAAGATGTGGTCCAGCAGCCAGGACAGCGTGTAAAAGCCCAGCGTATTGCTGACAACAAACATGACTGCCAGAATAAACAGCCCCATGAGGACAGCCAGTGCCCTGGATCCGCGCAGGTGCTGTATGACCTGGTAGAGGAGAAAGCTGACCAGGGCGATGTCGCCTATGTCCCGCCAGTCTATATAGATACGGTCAAGCAGTAATGTTTCCATAGAAAACGCTTCCCTGGACGCAAGGCCTTATTTGGGGATGGCACCGCAAAGATCAAGCGTCTGCCTGGTGGAGGCGACATCATGAACACGATGCCACAGATAGCCCTTCTCAAACGTCAGGGCAGTGGCAACCTGCGTTGCCTGTCCGCGTTTGTCCACCGGAAGACCCAGCACGTCCTGAAATACCGACTTCATGGAGAGAGCCATAAGGGAAGGGCGGCCAAGCCCGGCCCAGGCCTCAGGATGTGCCATAAGTGCGAGGTTGTGCCCGCTTTTTTTGCCAAAGCCTATGCCAGGGTCAAGAATGATATTCTCTTCCGGCAGGCCTGCGGCGACCAGCCTGTCCATGTGCCTTGCAAAGAAGGCTGCAACCTCGTCTGTGACATTGTCATAGTGCGGGCAGTCCTGCATGGTGGCAGGCTTTCCCTGGCAGTGCATGAGCACGTAGGCAGGCTTGTACTGTACAAGGACGTCGGTGAGCTCAGGGTCAAATGAGCAGGCAGATATGTCGTTGATGACAGTGGCTCCGTGCTCCAGCACGGCTGCCGCTGTTTTTGCATGGTAGGTATCAACGGATATGGGACAGCACCCTTCCTCTTTGGATAAGGCATCCAGCACAGGGAGAAGCCTTTCCATTTCTGTTTCTGCAGATACCGGAGAGGATCCAGGCCTTGAGGACTCAGCCCCGAGGTCTATCAGATCGGCACCGTCCCTGACCATCTGCAGGGCTCTTTCCACCACCTTGCCGGTGTCTGTTACACGGCTTGCGGAGAAGAAGGAATCAGCGGTGATATTGATGATACCCATGATTCCCGCATGGCGGGCAAAAGTAACAGGGCCGCGGGCGCTGTGCCAGAGAAACGTATCCCCTTCCAAGCTTGCTCTCCTTCATGCAGTGTGCTGATACAGGCAGACGGCCTAGCGGCTGCTGTCCGTATTGTCAGCCTTTCCGTCGTTCCCGGCATTGTCCCGGGTACTGGCAGGATCAGCAGGAGTGACTGAGGCTGGTGCAGCTGAGTCAAAGGTGAATTCGCCGCTTGCGGAATCATCCTTTGGTGCGGCTGCATCCTCTGCTGTATCAGGCTTCTTCTCATTTTCTTCCACAGGCGGCAGTTCCTTGCCCTCAACAAGAAGGTCAAGTTCCTTGCCGTCAATGGACTCGCGGCTGATAAGGGCTTCTGCAATGGCGTGCAGAATGTTGATATTGTCGCTGAGCAGCTTGCGGCATCTGTCATGGGCATTGTTGATGATGCCGTGCACTTCCTTGTCTACAATCTCGGCAGTTTCTTCGCTGTAGTTCTTGTCCTGCACCCATTCACGGCCGATGAAGACTTCCTGGCCGCTTTCGCCGATGGTGATGGTGCCTATGGCATCGCTCATGCCCCATTCGCAGACCAT
>JAUMVQ010000193.1 GCA_030530085.1 Desulfovibrionaceae bacterium
CATTTCAAGCATGCCTGAAAAAAGCGTCTTCCCAAACCGACGCGGCCTGACAATAAAAGTATAGGGGCTTTCCTTCTCAAGCAGTTCAATATACTTCGTCTTGTCAGCAAAAGCATAACCTGACTGACAAATCACTGAATAGTCAGAAATGCCATAGGGAACTGGTTTCAGATGCATTGTGCTTCCCCGTACCATGCCCGGAAACTATCCAATACCCGGATGCTGAAGAGCACATCGGAATATTTCCATGTGCCTGCCATCAGACATGCCGTTGAGCTGCAAGGCAGAGGCTGCCGCAAATGGTACAGCCATCTGCCCGCACCTAGCCTTAGTACAAAGGCCTTTTTTCGTCTGCAGCATTCCGGCTGTACCTGAGCCTGTAGTCCACATAGCCCTGAGGCCCGGAATCCACATAGTCATACAAAAAGTCAGCTATGTCTTCGCAGCTGCTGTCATCAGGAAGATGCAGATGGGATGCCAGTACTTCCGCATACATGGCAGCTGATTTTGTTCTTCCTATTTTTTCCATTGCATACGCTGCATAGCACAGGGGGCCAAGGACGCCTTTAAGCAGAATTTCGTTGCACCTCTCTGCAAAGCCGACCGCCATGGTATGCTCCTGCTGTCTTGAAAGCTTTTTCAGGGAGAACTCGCTGCCCTCCCCATATTTCCTGAACTGGCTCTCGGCATTAAGATGGGCAAGGGCGTATGTAACAAACAGATAGTGATCGTCGCGGGTATGGTTGTCCTTGATAGTCCTGAGGACTTCAACGGCTGTCGTGCTGTCCACACTGGCCGGACAGTCGGGGAATTCCCCAAGCTGCATCAGGGCATGCAGCACCTTGCACTGCCTGCTCTTGAGCTTGCTGCCCTGCTTAAGCAGTTCTGCTGCCTTCCCCAGATCAGTTTCACAATCGTACAGCCTGAAGAGATATACCTCGGCCAGGAGGAGGCAGGCCTCCCTGACGCCCAAGGCAGCGGCCTTCTCAAGCATCTCAAGCCCTTTGGCTATGTTCTGGTTTCCGGCAAGCCCTCCGTCCAGGTAATACCTGCCCCTCAAAAAGAAAGCCAGGGGCGCCTTTTTGCGAACCAGGCTGTTCAGCAGCCTGAGGCAGAGCTTGTGCCTCTCGGGATCGTCAGACCAGCGCAGGATGTTGTCTGCAGCGCGCAGGGATGTGCCTAAGTCGCCTCCGGCCAGGGCTTCTTCAAGGCACCGGATGCCTTTCCTGAAATCATCGTCATCGTCAGACATAACCAGCATGCATCCCAGTATGCCGGCAGATCTGGGCATGTCACTGCCCTTGCTGTACAGGTCTTCCAGCATTTTTCTGGCAGGATGCGCCTTCTCAATTTTTTGCTGCCGCGGCATGTCTGAGTCGCTTGCATGGCGGAGCATATGCACCGCATACAGCAGGCCGGCCTGCTCTTCCCCCAGGGCATGGGCTTTAAGGTACAGCTCTGCTGCCTTGTTGGCATCCGCAGGGCGCAGTACCCCCTGCGTATAGGTCACAGCCTGGTAATGAACGGCCACTCCGTAGCCCTCGGCAGCAAGCCCGTCAAGAATGCCGAGCATGGCAGGAGCGTACTCCCTGCGCAGCTCTTCCCCATAGTCAGTACTCAGGAAAGAAAGCAGGCCCATCAGGCTTTTCATGCAGCCATTGCTGGCAAGAGCTGCAAGGTTCATTGCCAGCATGTCAATCTCCGAGCTTGTGGCTGACACGTCGCCATGGCCAATGGACCTGAGCCTGATGAAAAGAGCCGAGGGACAGCAGCTTTCACAGCTTTTCTGCATCAGCTTTGTTCCTTCTGCCTCATCCAGGGATACAGCAAGCCAGAAACAGGCAACGGGGTCATTGTTGTCGGCAGCAAAGCGCAGGAGCTCCTGCCCCTTCTTCACATTACGGCGTACCAGCTTCCCGTGTACATACATATGCCCGAGATAGGCGGATGCCGTGACACAGCCCTCCCGGGCCATCTTTTTCAGCTTGTCCAGCAAGTCCTTTGCTGTGCCGGGTTCTGCGCAGTCTTCCTCGCCGTCTTTGCCGTCATCTTTCCCGGCGCTGTTTTTCTGAAAAAGCAGAAGCTTCTTGACCAGGCAGACAGCCTCTGCCTCCTCCTTCTTGTCAGGATGCGTGCAGGCATAATAGCTGAAACAGTAGTCGCCTGGCAGGGACAGGTCGTATACGGGAGAGGGCAGATCGTCCGCTTTCGGATAAATAACGTCCAGGATATCCGCCTCAAAGCCCACCGTGTTGTCAAGCCATGCCGAAACGTCCACATCCTGCCAGGCCTGCCTGACAGGCAGAGCCTGCTGCTTGAGAAGGCGTCTTTTGTCCCTTTTCTTTTTGCTGTCCTGCCTGCTTCCGGATTTTGCCATGTTCTGTCTCTCCTTTGATAAAGGTTCTGCCGTGATCTCAGAATGCAGTCTGCCGCCTGCGGCAGGCCGCATACCGACCTGTTACTTCTCTTAGACGAACAGCTGGCCTGTGTCAAAAAGCAATGACCCTTGGGTTTTACCCTGCCGGCACCCTGCCGTTACCTGGCAACTTTCTCCTCTATGACATGCCTGGGGATGGTGACATAAGGCTCCGGACCGTACCAGTCCCAGTTCAGTAAAAAGCCGTCGTAGTAGTACACTACGCCGGATTCCATGACGCAGGGCACTGCAACTGCCTGAAATTGTACATCCTTCGGCAGGCTGGGAAGATGGTTATACCTGTTAAGTATGCTGATTGTGGTGGTGACTGTCTGCCTGGCGGCTATAAAGGCTGTCTTGTCAGAAACCCTTTCAGGGAACTGAACTGCCACCAGGCAGTAGTCCCTGCCAAAACCTGCAATATAAAAGCGTATGCTGTCAGGAAGAGCCTCGCCTTCGTCGCGAAGCTGCTCGTATATTTCCGGCTTGCTTTCATTTTCCAGGGCAACGGCCAGGGCATCGCGCAATGCGTCAAGAGGGTATTGAGAGCTGGCATGACATGCAGAGGCAAGACAGAACAAGGTACAAAACACGGTGCAAACTATAGTTCTCAGCATATATACTCCCGTCTGTATTCCTTACCATCTGCACATCAGTACATTGGCCTCTTCGTATCGGCCTTATTGCTGCCATAGGTAAGCCTGTACTGCAGGGAGCTGGCAGGCACCAGATCAAGAAACACCTGCAGATAGTCAGCTATATCATCACAGCCAAAGCTCTGCCCAAGATGCAGTTTTTTTGCAAATATGCCGGCAGCCAGTGCTGCATGCCTGGTTTTCCCTATTTTTCTCAGGGCATGGACAGCATAGCACAACGGGCCTAAGTTGCATCTCTGCATATTGTGATCACATTCAGCTGCAACCTTTTCCACAATAGTGCGGAGCTCCCCTTCCTGGCTGTCCTGCGGGCGTAATCCTTTGCTGCGGAAATAGTTGCTTAACGGACTGTCACAATCCAGCCACACCATGGCAACTGCAATAGACAGATAGCAGTCTTCTCCTGGATCTTTCTGCATACGGCGGACATATTCCTCTATTTGCGCCCCGTCCGCCTGCCTGTCTGTACAATCAGGAAGTTCACCAATCTGTATCAGGCTGTACAAGACATCGCACTGTCTGCTGCCGTACTGCATGCTGCCAAAAGACGCTATCAGAGCCGCATTATCCGTATCAGCGGGGACATGGTACAGGCCGAAGAGTCTTAATTCAGCCATAAGGTAACAGGGCTCCCACATGCCCATCTTGCTAGCATCCTGCAACATGGTCACCCCTTTTACTATGTCTGCCTGTCCGAGAAGGCCTCCGTGCAGGTAAAGACGCCCTCTTATATAAATGGCATTAGGGTTCTTTTTGCGTACCATGATGTTTAACAGCCTGATGGCCGTCTTGTGCCTTTTCTTATCGTCAGACCACAAAAGTATGTTGGACACACTACGCAAGGCCATGTCAAAATAATTTTGTGAAATATTCTCTTCAAAATACTGTATGCCCCTTCTGAAAT
>JAUMVQ010000194.1 GCA_030530085.1 Desulfovibrionaceae bacterium
CTGTTGACTATGCCGTACTTGAAAAGACAGGAAAGGCATCAGTATGCAGATTTTCTTCATCCTGGAGCGATATGGGGACATGGGAGGCTTTTTACCAGAATGGCTTGAAGGATGGCCATGGCAATGTCTGCCATGGAGATGTTATTCTGGATGAGTCTACAGACTGTTTTGTGCATAGCCAAAGACGCCTTGTGACAGCGTTAGATGTTCATAATCTTGATATAATAGAGACTGAGGATGCTATCCTGGTTGCATCGCGAGATGCTAACCAGAAAATAAAAAACATTGTCAGCCGTCTGAAAGAAGAAGGGCGTCCCGAGTACCAGCATCATCCCGTATCGTACCGCCCCTGGGGAAAATATGAGGTGCTGACTGTTGGCAATCGTTTTCAGGTTAAACGTATAACCGTCAATCCTGGTGGTGCACTGTCCTTGCAAAGACACTTTCACAGGGCTGAACATTGGGTTGTTGTTACAGGAACTGCTACAGTCACCATTGGGGATACGCAATCTTTATTAACCACAAACCATTCAATCTATATTCCTATTGGTGAAAAGCATCGTCTTTGCAACAATGGAAAAATACCTCTTGTTTTGATTGAGGTTCAATCTGGTGATTATCTTGGTGAAGATGATATAGAACGGTTTGATGATATTTATGGAAGGGATAATTAATCGCAAACATGTATTATGGCGTAGTTTTTGTTGAGTAGGCCTCTGGCAGCCTGCTTTCAGGCAATTTCTGCCTTGTCCGCAGGTTTCACTTCATAGCCCATGCTCTTATAGCCTTTTAGGCGCTTGTTCCACATCCTGGCAAGCTGGGGCTGGTCCTCTTCCACATAGTCATAGATGCGGATTGTATCTTTTCCGGCAAGATATCTGTGCAGGCGTCCTGCATACTGTTGCAGGATTCCCTTCCAGGAGACAGGCATAGCCAGCACCATCGTATCAAGGGGCGGATGGTCAAATCCTTCGCCAATGAGGCGGCCTGTGCCCAGGATAATCCTTGGCGCATCCTCATCCAGGCTGTTCAGGGCCTCAAGAACTGCCTGCCGCTGTTTTTTTGAGAGGCGGCCATGGAGCACAAAGTAGCGCTCTGTCCTGGCGCCAGTCTGGCCGTCAAGTTTGCCGTCAAGCATATCGTGCAGCCGCATGAGATGCTCTGTCCTTTCTGTGAGCACCAGTACCTTACGCCCTTCATTGTACGCTGCCAGAACATCGCTGATGATGCATTGGTTTCTGGCATCATCTGCGGCAAGAGTGCGGAATACTTCCTGTATGGAGGCTTCCTGCGCAAGTTCAGGAGCCGGCAGGATTCTTGGCCAGACTTCCAGCTGCGATGGCGCTCCTTCCGGCATGCCTGCCTTGTGGCGTATTGGCCCGCACTGCATGAGGATGACCGGATGATGCCCGTCACGGCGTATGGGTGTTGCCGTAAGCCCCAGGACATAGCGTGGCTTTGCAGTTTTAAGCAGGGTCTCAAAGGAGACGGCTGAGATGTGGTGGCATTCGTCCACAACGATCTGGCCGTACTTGTCCAGTATGTCGTGCAGGTCCGCATTGCGCACCAGTGACTGCATGACGGCGATGTCAATTTTCCCTGAGAGCTTGTTTTTGCCGCCGCCCATAAAGCCCAGGCAGCCGTCTTCAATATCCAGAAAGGCTTTCAGGCGTTCTGTCCACTGCTGCATGAGCGCAGTCCTGTGGACAAGGACAAGGGTGCTGACCTTCCTTTGGGCAATTATGGCTGCGGCCGTGACGGTTTTCCCGAAGGCTGTCGGTGCGCTGAGCACGCCCGTGTCATGGCTAAGCACAGCGTCCGCTGCCTCCTGCTGATCCTTGCGCAAAGTTCCTGCAAACTGTACGGAAACGGCCTGTCCTGGCAGGCGTTCATCCTGTATTTCAGGGCTGATGCTGTTGGCTGAAAGCAGGGCCAGGACATCGTCAAGCAGGCCGCGCGGGATGGCAATGTGCTCAGGGTGGTTTTCAGCGCAGGTGATAAGCCTTGGCTTGTTCCAAACCGGAAGCCGCATGGCCTGGGCTCTGTAAAACTCCGGATTCTGAAAGGAAGCCATGCGTATCAGGCGGTTTGCAAGGGGCTGTGTCAGATTGTCCTTGGGAATGAAAATCTGGCTGGCGAGGATGAGTGGCAGCTTTTGCGGCAATGTTCCTGACAGCTTTGCAGACTGCGGGGCAGGGCGCTTCCACGGGGCACTGGTGCTGTTATCCTCAGGTCCGTCAGCATTCGTGCCAGCTGTCTCTTCCTCGGCAAAGGCCACATCCAGCGGAGTGCATTTTCCGCAGAGGCGCAGCACGGCATCCTCAAGTTCCTGCTTTGCCAGTGTGCGTACCGAGGCAAGGTAGGCCCACTGATCAGCACATGGCTGAAGGTCTTCATCGGCAAAGACGCTGTGTCCCAGCCTGCGCGGCTCTTTTTGCAGGGGCAGGGCAATAAGGTTGCCAAAGCCTCCCTTGGGCATGGTGTCCTGGTTGGGGAAAAGGCGGTCATAGCTTGCAAGCGAGAGCTGGCGGGTATTGCGGCAGGTCAGGCTTAAAAGGGCTGCTCCCAGCTTTCTTGCCTCTCTGGCAGGAACCGGTTCGGCAAAGAAGATCCACACATGGGCGCCCTTGCCTGAGCGGGATATCTCAGGATACGCCGGGATGCCTGCCTCACGGCAGCTTTCAAGATAGGCCCCTGCATCGTTCTTCCAGTCTTCCTCGTCAAAATCCGCCGCCAGGAAGCGGCAGGTATCGTCTTGCAGCAGGGGATAGACGCCTATGGTATGCCTGCCTGAGAGATGGTCGTAGATAACCTGGTCTGTAACAGGCATGAGCTTTCTGGCAGGACAGTCTGCGCACTTCACTTTGGGCTTGCAGCATATGCTCTTCTTCCATTCATTACTGCAGGCAGGGACATAGCCTGATGTTCCTTTTGCCTGGGACTCCCAGCGCTTTGGGTAGACATCCTCGCGGCCTGAGAACAGGCGGCGGAAGATGGCAATTTTCTGAGATATGCTGAACTGAGCAGGAGCTGGGCTCTTTTTTTCAGCCATACCTTCTTTGGGGGCAGAGGTTTCTTCCCAGGCTATGCCATGGCGCTTCAGCAGGTTTTTGAGGCGTGCATTTTCTTCCCGCAGCTTTTCCAGTTCTGCCTGTATGTTCATAGAAGAGCCACCTGCAACAGCTGTGTTTAAAGGCAAAGAAAAATCCCGGACGCCAGCCTTGGTGCGTGACGTCCGGGATGTACATGCTTTGTACGCAAATTTGTGGTGGAGGCGGGGAGAGTCGAACTCCCGTCCGAGAAAGTTCCACGCAAAGCTTCTACAGGCTTAGACTGATATTAAATCTTGCCCCTATGGTTGCCACCAGTCAGGCGCCATAAAGACCAGCCAGCCGTAGAATCCTCGCAGAAGCACCGGTTGGCACCTGCTCCTGCCAGCCCAATAGATGAGGCCGACACAGGTTATTGGGCGTCACCCGTGACGACCTGACCGTTAAAAAACAGTCGGTACCAGACGCTGACTAGGCAGCGTAGGCGTAGGCGTAATCGTTTTCGTTGGCAATTACTTTTGTTGCCGCTTTTTACGAGGCCAGCGGCGCCTCGGCCTGCGACTTCGGCTTCCACGTCCCCGTCGAAACCAGTGCGCCCCCAAATTCATAGGTACAAAGAGGATAAGCACTGCCGCAAAAAAAAGCAAGCCCTTGACAAGGCGCTGTCTTTTGCTTTGTCTGTACCTGGCAGATCTCTGCCATGACCGCAGACTTTGGGAGCAGACTATGACCAAAACAGATGAAAGCAGGCATACAGCAGGGGAAGATGAGGCTGGCTATTCCTTTTTCAGCAACAGGAAATGCCCGTATTTTCCCTGCCATGCCGGCGCAGATCCCGATAATTTTAACTGTCTTTTCTGCTATTGTCCCCTCTATCTTCTGGGA
>JAUMVQ010000195.1 GCA_030530085.1 Desulfovibrionaceae bacterium
TCTACTACCCCTGGCAGTACTTTACGGCCATCTGTCCTCCCTACTGGGACAGCTTTGCCGAGACCGTGTCCGCCAACTTCCACGTTGCCTGGATTATGTGCTGCACAGTCGTGGTGTGGTTTATGGAAGGCATATGGGAACGCTATCCCTTTACCATGATTAAGACGCCGTGGATCCGCCGTCTTGCCCTCTTCTTTGGCATTATCGCCATTTCCTGGGCCTTCTGCCTCTTCTTCTGGTACATGCAGGAACTGGTATGGGGTGATGCCATCCGCGGACACCGCCGTGATGCAGCTCCTGACTGGCGCTGGCTGCACGTAGGCGAAACAGCCATCTTCTTCCTTGTGCCTGCACTGTTTGTGCAGTTCTACTGCGAAAACTGGCCCAAGAAGTTTTCCACTCCGGTCAACATCCTCATCCGCTCATGCCTTGTGGCAGTGCTGGGCATAGCCCTCTACTGCGTCTACTACAAGTATGCCCACTTTGTGCTGGGCACGCAGAAGGGCTTCTCGCATCCGCAGCAGTTCCCCATGATTCCCACCATCTGGCTCATCAATATCTGGCTTATCAACTGGTGGTTTATGGACGGCTGGCCCGGGTGGCGGCGCGAGTTCAAGACAGCCGAGGACTTTGCTGCGGAAAGCAGGCATCTTGAGGAAAACAGCCGCTGGAGTTCCGATATGCTGCCAGGCATTATTATCGGCATCATAGCCGGTATCGTCGGCTACTTCTGCCTTGTGGCCCTGCTGCCATGGTGCAGTGCGACATTTACCCTGGTAGATTAGGAGGGACGAGATGAACAGACGAGATTTTATGAAGGGAGCATGCCTTGGTGCCGGTGCCGGCGTGCTGGGCTCCATGGGTGTCTATTCCTATTCTCCTATGCGCCGGGCCTTTCTCAAGAATGTCAAACGCGGCACAACCGACATCGGCCTCTGCAAGTCAGTGAAGGTCATCAATATTTCTGAGACAAGCTGGTTTGACAATGGCATCTTCATGAACGACGTGACCGGAGCAGGCGGCCTGCTGGTGGATCAGTACACCTTCAACTGGGCGCCCTTTGGCAACGGCAAGGGCATTGGCAAGGGCACCTATGAGGAAGGCATGAAGAACATCAGGCACCTTCTGCCCAACAAGATTGACGAGGCCTGGGCCATAGCCAAGGAAAAGTGCGTGCATGCCGACAATGCCGGCGGCTATTCCTGCCTGGTGGAAATAGAGGACCTGGAAGGCAAGATAACCAGGTATCTCTTTGATACCGGCTGGAACTATGACTGGATGGATACCTGCTTCAAGCGCGAAGGCATTGACAAGATGCTTGCCAACAATGAGATCGATGCCTTCATTCAGACGCATGAGCATATGGACCATTACTTCGGCTTCCCCGTCGTGATGAAGTACAATCCCAATATCCATGTCTATACGCCCAATACCTTCTATCCGGCAGGCAAGGACTACCTCAAGGCCTGCGGGCATGTGGGCAAGTGGACAGAAGTGCCCAAGGGCCTGCACAAGCTGCAGCCTGGTGTGGCCCTCTACCAGTTTGAATGCCCCATCATCTTCAAGGTCTTTGGCGAGATGTCCCTGTACTGCAACGTGAAGGACGTAGGCCTGGTGAGTATTACCGGCTGCTGCCATCAGGGCATTATCCTCTTTGCCGATACGGCCTACAAGGAACTTGCCTATGAAAAGGACCAGTTCTACGGCCTCTACGGCGGACTGCATATCTCTCCCTTTGACGACTGGGATCCCAAGTACGACGACCTTGTCATCGGCCTGAAGAAGTGGGATCTGAAGCAGGTCGGCTGCAACCACTGCACAGGCCTGATCACGGCCCAGAAGTTCGTGGATGCCGGCTACCCCGTGGTGAAGGGCACAGCCAGGTTCCGGTCCAAGACAACCAACTATCTTGGCAACGGCGATACCATCAAGTTTCCCGCATAGGAAAGACAGCATAACCTGATATATGGGGAAGGACAGGGAGGATACGGGGATTTTCCCTTCATCCTTTTCCCGTCCTTCCCCTGCTGTTTTTTGTGACCGGCATTATGGAGGCATCCATGCTCCTGAAAACACTGCTGCCAAGACCTCTTGATCCGTCGGGCGGGTCAGAATGCGCCACCATCATGGGGGCTGTTCTGACAGCCGTCCATCTGGACAGAAGATCGGCCAGGGCCCTGGGCTTTCGCGGCATCAGGCCGTCGGGCACGGATCTGCCTGCCTGGACATGCCGCATAGCCTCAGCAGAACCTGTCTTCGGGCTTGTTTTTGAGGGCGAAAAGCTGGAAGACGGTATCCTTGCGGGATCCTTTGCGGCCTATGTTTTTCCATCCCCTGAGAGCACCTTGCTGGATACCTTCCCGCTTGAAGCCATGCACCTTGCCATGTCTCCTGGCTATGAGGAAATGGTGCGCTCGCTCTCAAGAAATGCGGAAAGCCTGGGAGCATTCCGTCTGGGAACAGTGATCCTTAAGGCAGCGGCAGACGGCACAGGGGCTGCCTTTGGACTCAAGGCAAATGCCAGGCTGCGCTGTGTGTCGCTTGACGGGATATGCGTGCCAGGAACTGAAGAAAATCCTGACTGGCTGGTCGGA
The DNA here is from genome assembly GCA_030530085.1 of Desulfovibrionaceae bacterium. Classification (GTDB taxonomy): domain Bacteria; phylum Desulfobacterota; class Desulfovibrionia; order Desulfovibrionales; family Desulfovibrionaceae; genus Desulfovibrio. Next base: position 2,595 of record JAUMVQ010000195.1, read on the forward strand.
CCAGGCACTTATGAGACCGATGTGCCGGCCTATGCGCTGCTTCTGCCTTTTTTCTCGGCCCTTGCCGCAAGCATGGAAGCAGTGCTTGGGAAAACGTCAAAGGAAGGCACAGGGCAGAATGAGGCACTTGCCCTGACAATACGTACAAGAAAGATTCCGGTCACAGGCTTTGACAAAAATGGTGCTGTCAGGGATCTTGCAGGCAGGATGGAGCATGAAATAGAGCTCTGGGCTGCCATGGGAAGCATCAGCGTGCCGGGGAGATCTGTGCAGCATCTTCCCATGCGCCACAAGGCAAGGAAGGATGAGACCGGCCTTCCGGTGCTCCATATCCTGACAGGCTTTCTGGGGGCAGGAAAGACGACTTTCCTTAGGCAGTGGCTGGACTATCTGCACGGCAGGGAGCGCTATACCGGCGTCATCCAGAATGAGCTGGGGCAGATTGGCCTTGATGCGGCACTCATGCACAAGGAGACCATGGTGGAGCAGCTGGACGACGGCTGTGTCTGCTGCTCTCTTTCTGACAGCATACGCCCAGGGCTTGAGCGGCTTATTCATGCCATGCCTGCAGAGCAGTTTATCCTTGAGACATCCGGCGTTGCCAATCCCGACAACATCATGGCTGCCATGAATGATCTTTGTGACCTGGTGGAGCCAGGCCTTGTGATAGCAGTGGCCGATGCCATGGCCTTAAGCCGTGGCCAGGACAAGCTGTCAGGCATATATCTCAGCCAGGTGCAGCATGCGGACGTCCTGGTAGTCAGCAAGGCCGATTTGCTGGATGAGGCAGAATTGGAAAACCTGACGCATACGCTGCGCAGCCTCAACAGCCAGGCCCTGATATTGCAGGCAAAATACGGCGCTATTGCCTTCGGGGAACTGGATGCCTTTTATTCGGCCTGGCTTGACGGCAAAAAGGGGGCCCTGCCTTCGCACGCAAGGCGCCTGGGAACGCTTGCAGAACTGGTGACGCATCAGAAGGAAGGCTATGAGGCCAGGGTGCTGCCCCTGAAGCGTCCCCTCACAGAAGAGGCGGTACGTTATTTAATCAGGCAGGCCGGACCCGGGCTTGTCAGGGCAAAGGGCATTGCGGACATTATTGCAGATGATGGTGAAACAGTGCCGGTGACCGTGCAGTATGCATCCGGCAGGCTGGCTTATGAGAAGGCTCCGGAAAGTGACGAGAGATATCTTGTCCTTATCGGCACTGGCATCGTCCTGCCTGACGAGGCAGGCAGGAAAAAATTGTACGGCATGCAGAATAAGGGGGAAGGCATATGGAACTGATGCGGCTTGGCGGCTGGATGATGTGGCCATTGCTGGCTGCCTCTGT
>JAUMVQ010000196.1 GCA_030530085.1 Desulfovibrionaceae bacterium
TTTCCATTTGTCTCTCTTTAGTGGTCCCCACTGACGGTCAAGTACTGGAATAAGGTAAATGCCAGTATAGAGCTTGTCTATTTCCTTTGTTTTCTGGAGCGCAAGGGAAATGCTGGTGTGCGGTTTCGGGAAGAAGAAGTAGTACAGATTGTGCCCGACATACACGGCTAACGCTGTACCTGCCAGTATGAACACAATGAGGAAAATTGTAAGAACCGTTTTATTTAATTGGAAAAAGGACTTAAGGTTCATTTATCTACCTTGAAAATTTTCTGAATAATATTTCAGTGAAGCACTGGCAAGAACACGGGAAAGCTGATGCAGCCTTCCTTTGTCACAGGACTGGCTAGTCTTCCAGGACGATAAAGTATGCTTCCAGATCGTCAGGCTTGTCTGCCCAGCTCATGGCAATGCCTTCCTGCATGCGCACCATGGGCCAGAGCGAAGAATCCGTATGCAGGCGCAGGTAGACTGTCCCCGGCTTGCGCGGCATGCCCATGGGCGGCTGGCGGACGAGGGAACAGGGCAGGCCTGGAAGGGCATGGCTCAGCAGGGCGCCCATCTCTCCTGTAGGCGAGAACTTGGCCGTGTGAATGCGGTCAGGATTCTCGGCCAGGGCGGCCTTGGCAGAGGAGAGGCTGATCCAGTAGGAATTGTTGCCTGTGGGATTGTCAAAGATATGCTGTGGCGTGTGAACCTGGTCAAGACCGTTCTCGTCCTCAAAGCGCAGCATGTATCTCGGGCCTACGGTAAGGGCGTCCAGGAGCAGGACGATGGCATCGCGCAGGCTGCGGTAGCAGGGAGCCGGATCATTGTGCTTGTATGGCAGTATGCGGCAGTTGCCGTCCTCATCCTCGCCCAGGGCATTGAGGCGGCTGGAGAAAATGGAGAGTTCTGCCAGAATTTCGCGCAGCAGAATATAGCCGTCCCAGGGTGCAGCCACAGGCATGTCCGTAATAAGCTGCAGCCTCGGGACAAAGCGCGTCAGAGAGCGCAAAAGCAACAGCACTGAAGTCAGCTCGTCCAGATGGGCACGCCTGGCAAGCCCCTTGTAGCTGTCCATTTCGCGTGTCTTGACCATGATGCGGTCGCGTATTTCGCGCAGGTATGCCAGAAGGACTGCAGAGTCCTCAAGGCGCAGGCACGGGGGAGCATATTCGTTGTCCACTGTCAGCCCGGTGGCAGTCTGCCTCAGGCGTGCCACAGGTATGAGCGACATGTCCCTTGCGTTGTCCAGCTCATTGCCAAAGACGATTTGCAGCACGTAGCGCAGCTGGCGGACCGTGGCCGGAGGCGCATCTTCATAGAGATCCGGATTGTCAGACTGTCCTTCCGAGATAACCAGCCTTGAAGAGGCGCGTGCCTGTTCCGCAGCATCGGCAACAACGGTGACATTGATGTCGCCTTCCTTGATATTCCTCAGGCCCAGCCACACGTCCAGCGTGTCGCCTGCATTCAGGGATTCAGGAGCCTTGCGCCCGGCACAGACCGCATTTCCGGGCATGGAGAGCTCAAAGCCTGTCCCCGGCATGAAAAGCTTTACCTGGTTGAACTGCACAGTTCCGGAAGCCAGCGCCCCCGGATCCCCTTCAAGCCTGCTTACGCCCCAGAACCACGGGCGGGAGGCTGATGCCATCTCCGCAAGCATATCCTGCGTGCGAAGATCTGTGCGCTGAAAATGCTGTGGCTGCAAAAACAGCCCCTGATGCCAGAAAACAGGACCATTTGACATTATTTGCTCTCCACTGGTTTGGTAAAACGCTGCAGGGAAGACGATCCGAAAAGAAGTATCATCTCCAGCGGGCCAGGGTAGTAGTAGCGTGTCTTGAAAAAGACGCCGTCATCATAGGTAGCAATGGGTACGGACCAGGTGCGGCTTACCATGCCTGGCTCAAGCTGGTAGTAGCCGGCCACCATGCCGACGTGCTTTGCCCCCTCTGCCCTGTCCAGGTTGAGGGATTCTACCTGGCCGGGCGTGATGATCATGGTCTCCACGTCGCAGACAGACTTGTCAAAGCTCTGCCCCTGCATCAGCGTGGCAAGGCCTTCCTTGGTCTCGGCCAGCTTGTTGAAGGCATCAAGCTTTGAAACCTGGTAGATGATAAGCCTCAGCGTGTGTGCCTGGTCATCGGCAAAGTTCAGCTGGGGATCAGCCTTGATATGCAGGACCAGGGCCTTGGGCGCAAAATTCCAGGCAATGGTGTCGGGCGAAAGGCCCGGAGTCACGGTCGTTCCCGGGGGCACGATTGTGGGCGTGCTTGAAGAGCAGCCGCATAGAACAAGGCTCATGAAGAGCCCCGCAAAGAGGCTTGCAAGCAGGCTCTTTTTCCATGGAGTGCGGTGTCGGGGAAAGATGTGCATCGGCATCCTTGTCTGTTCTCAGGCCGTACAGCAGACGGCCATATGGTGCTTTGTCGTATGAGCCTTCATATAGTCTGCGCCTCAGCAGAGGTCCAGCACATAGAGCTCAGCATCATCCTCTGAAGGGAAGGGACCGAGCACCACGGCTTCTGGCAGGGCACTGAGCCTGATAAAATAGGAATCTGCTGTGCTTAGTGTATTCTGAGTGCCCCACGCTGTAAACTCATGGGAGCGGACCTGCAGCTTCATGCCTTTGATAGGATAGTGCATGGTGCTGCGCTGCGGGATGATGCCTGCCTGGCCTACGCCGTGGGCATCGGGCTCAGCCTTGCTGACGCCGCAGATGACACCCTGCCACGGATCCTCTGCCGGGCCGCATTCAAGCCAGACGCCAAGGCCGTGCAGGGGCAGCACATTGAGCCTGTAGGGCCTGGGCGCCGCCTTCTTTGCCGTATGGCACAAGGCTATGGTCTTTGCCTCAAGCCCGTGCGTGACAACGGACGCGTTGGCAAGCGGTGTTGGCAAATGCTGCAGTGTGCCCTGCGAGGGGCTGATGATAATCTGCAGCTCAGGCCTGTCCTCTGCTATGCTCAGATGCTGGCTTGCCAGGGCTGTCAGTGAAAGGGCCGACAGAGTGGAGGGCGTAAAGGACTGCAAGTTGCCGGCTATAACCCAGGCATTCAGATCCGGACGGACAACTTCCTTAAAAAGCTGGGCCAGGACCTGGGCATCAGGCTTGTCGTTCCAGAAATGGGCGGCACAGTCTGCGCCAAGGCGTGCGATGCCTGTCCCAAGCTGCCTTGCCAGGGCCTCGTTGGGTTCAAGCATGGTCAGCAGTACGGATGGCTTCTTGCTCATTGCTCATCCTCCATGCCTGCATCACTGCTTTCCTGAGCAGCGGCTGTATCATCGTCCTTGCCGTCAAAGGAAAGGACGATTTCTTCTTCCCTGATGTCCATGCTGACGCTGCCAGGCGGGCAGTCGCCGGCCATGTGGGAGAGGATTTCCCGGGCGAGCCTGGGAAGGACGGATCCTGCCAGGACATAGTCTATATTGCGGGCGCCGGTCTCGGTCTCAGTGCAGCGCGAGGCAAGCCAGGCAGGCACGCTGTCAGAGAATGTGCATTTCATGCCGCTGTTGGCTGCAAGGCGGGAGGCCAGGGTATTCAGCTTGAGGACGGCTATCTTCTGCAGGGCCTCAGGCGTCAGGCTCACATAGGGCACAATGCTCATGCGCGCAAGCAGTGCAGGCTGGAAATGCTCGGACAGGAGCGGGCGCAGTGCCTGCAGCACTGTTGCCGTGTCAGGCATGTTCTCAGGATCATCGCAGAGCGCCTGGGTAATTTCGGACCCTAAGTTGGAGGTCAGCATGATGACCGTATTGCGGAAGCTTATCTCCGTGCCCTCGCCGTCAGTGAGGACGCCCTTGTCAAAGACCTGGTAAAAGAGCTGCATGACATCGGTATGGGCTTTTTCGACCTCGTCTAGCAGGACAACAGAGTAGGGCTTGCGGCGCACGGCCTCGGTGAGCAGGCCGCCTTCCCCGTAGCCCACGTA
>JAUMVQ010000197.1 GCA_030530085.1 Desulfovibrionaceae bacterium
CTATGAAGGCACCCTGCACATCTATACTGTGCTGCCCCAAAAAGCTGCCGGCAAAAAATGGAAAGCGACAATTTCCATGCTGCTCTGCTCAAATTTCAACTGCGTGCCATGGGACCAGACAAGGGAAGGGACAATTCCGGAAAAACTGCCTGCAATTGAAACTGTTCCGTGGCACAATGACTGGCTGGCGCTTTCAGCCCAGGGCAATGCAGTCACGCCTTCAGAGCCGCCTCTCACTTTCAGCATGGCAGGAAGTGCCCAGCCTGAGACACAGTCCCTCCCCCCTGCCCCCCAGGAAAGCGAACAGGAGCTTCTGCCTCCGCCTGGATATGACTTTACTCTTACCCCGCGCTACGACGATGAAGATCTGGAAATATCCAGTTTTGGAAAAGCTCTGGGCTGGGGCCTGGTTGCGGGATTCATACTCAATCTAATGCCCTGCGTCCTGCCTGTTTTGTCCATGAAGGTGCAAAGCCTGCTTATAAGGTCAAGAGGAGGCAAACAGGGGCTGTCCGATGTTCGCCAGCACTCTTTGTTTTTTGCTGCAGGAAACATCACGTTCTTTACTATTCTGGCGCTTGTACTTGGCCTTCTGGATATGATGTGGGGACAATTATTCCAGAGCCAGCTCTTCCTGCTCATCATGCTCATGGTAGTCTTTCTCATGGGCCTGACCACAATGGGCGTCTTTACCCTGCCGCTGATCCCTGTAGGATCCATGGCCAAGGCGTCAGCGCATCCGCGCATAGATGCCTATGTCACCGGCTTTGTCACTACCTTTCTGGCCACGCCGTGCTCAGGACCTCTTTTAGGCGGAGTATTAAGCTGGTCATTCACCCAGCCCATACCCGTCCTGGTTGCTGTTTTCTGGTCCGTCGGGCTTGGCATGAGCCTTCCTCATATAGTGCTGGGCATCTGGCCAAAGCTGGCCGCCAGGATACAAGTAAACAATGACTTTGCGCATACTGTAGAACGGGTTCTTGGCGTTGTAATGCTTGGCACAGCCATTTACCTTCTCAGCATTCTGCCTGAATTCAAGCATATACCAGCACTGGCAGCCCTGCTTGTCTCAGGTGTTTGTGCCTATATGTGGGAAAAAACCTGCACGCTTACAGCATCAAAACTACGGCGCACAGTCTCTACAGTCATCTTTATTGCTGCTCTTGTAGGCTCCCTGTTCTATGTCAGCATCATAGAACAAAAAGACGGACAGTGGAGCAGTTTCACAATTGAGCACTTCAGGGAACAGCTTGGCAAGCGCCCCATGATACTGACCTTTACGGCAGACTGGTGTCCCAACTGCAAGTTTGTGGAGTCTACCGTGCTGACAGAAGGCAGGATGGGCAAAATAAGCGACAAATATAACGCAGAGTTTATCCTGGTTGACCTCACCAATCCCAATGCGCATGGCACAAAACTGCTGGATATGCTTGGCAGCCGCAGCATTCCTCTGACTGCCATCTTCCCGGCAGGAGACAAGGCCACCAGCCCGACTGTCCTGAGGGACGTCTTTACTGCCACCAGCTTTGAAAACGCAGTAGAGGGAACGTTGCAGTAGGAAGAGGAGAACAGGCTCCTGATAAAGGACCTGTCGCAGTTCTCACTGCAGGACAGGAGCCTGTACTCTGTAATGGAAGTACTCCTGCGCTGCGATATCTGCAGACATGGCGGTTACAGTTTCTCTCGCACCATCATCAGGGCATACCCGAGCAGGTTCTGCCCCTGCCAGCTGGCACGGTCCAGCCTGTGCGGGTCACGCATTGACAGCCCGATACCCCAGATACGGTCTTTTACAGCGCACTCGGCAAGGAAGGCCCTTCCTGTTGCCTTCAGCTTCCGGGCCAGTTCCGGATTCTGAGAGAACTTTGCCATAAGGCCCTCATAGACAACGATCTGCCGCACGCCATTCCACTGGCTTTCGTCATAGCCAGATACAAGGCGTCCCAGGGCCTTGATTTCAGCAACATTGTCCGTGGCCAGGATTTTAGCGGCAATTTTGTCATCTCCGAAGCAGACTGCCTTGCGGTACATCATGTACTGCTCCATCGAAGAAAACATCGTCCCGTCATAGGTGAAGGAAGACAGATGCCAGTTGCTCAGGTATCCGTTTTCCTCATCTGCGTTGTGGAAGCAGACAACATCTTTAGAAGCATTTGACAGTAGCAGATCCGTTCCCTCATCGGGAACGGCAGCAGCATCAGCTTCTGTTACCTGTCCGCCCGGAGTTTCTGTAACCACTGCAACCCCTTTAGCCTTTTTGGACGAAAAAGCCTGCTGCTCTTTTTTGAACGCCTGCCAGTGGTAAAACGCTCTCTCAAACTCTGTCCCTTTCAACAAATATATGTAGGTCTCTGCATTAGCATTGAAGTTAAAAGTTCCATCCGCACGCTTGCATCCCAAGTATATTTGTTTGTCTTTTTTCTGTTTGCCTTTCTCTGCGTCCCAGACCTGACTTACAGCATAAAGCCGTATTGAATTATCTTTTTTATTGTTATGTTTGCTAAGATAAAACGAACCCATAGTTCCTCCAGGCTTCTAATTTGACAACTTGTGAAAAGCAAAAACGCTCCCGCATTTGTACACAAGGCTGGAGCATCCTGATTTCAGCAGCAATACCTTACTGACTACAAAATGACTGCAGAATGTACTGGCTACCCCCTGGTCAGCACGCACATCGGTCAGATGCTCCTGCACATACTGCCTGTGCACCACGATCCGGGCACCAGGCATATCGCTCTTCTCCACTACACTTCGCCAACCTTTCTGACTGCCAGCTCAAGTTCCAGATCGTGAAGTCCGCCATAAGCCTTTTTCAAAAAGGAAACGGGAACCTTCTTCACCAGTTCCGCACTCGGCACATTATAGTACCACTGATAGTAGGCATAAAACTCCCCGATCCAGCCTGGCATAAAGCCTTCCATGGCCTTGCCTGTTTTCAGGCAGTAGCCTTCAGTGCCGGCAAAATAATCCCAAAGCTCCCTTGCATCCATAGTACTGACATAGGCCTGTGCCCTGTCTATAGATTGTCTTGTTTTAACAGCCATATAGTCATTAATGAAGTCATCGGTATCCTTGTCGGGGTACTGCTGTGAAACGAGGTCAAAGAGCCTGCCCTGGCTTTCTACTACCCAGCCTAGATACGCATCTGAATACGCCCGCATAACATCACACCTCAAAAAAGAGTGCTGAAAACCCTCTGAACACTGTTTGCCTCTGAATCGACAAGCTCACGCATACGTTTCCGGGCTTCTGCATCACGCTGATTATACTTCTCATTAAATTCAGAATAGTCAACGAGCAGCAGGCCGTCATGCTTCTCTTTCAGACAGTCATACGCTGCTTCCGATTTGATACAGTACTGTATTCCTAGCCCGCCTAATGACAGCAGTTCCTCCAAGATGCTTACATCAATATTGTCACGCACAAATTCCCTGGCAATATAAAAATAGGAAGCATCAGCCCGCCAGCCGCGAATCACATCGTATCCGGCAGTGTCTATGCCGAACTTGTCAATAAACTTCCCCGCAAGCATCCGATAACGCCTGGAATCTGCCGCATCCCTGTGCTTCATCAATTCGGCAAGCCATGAAAAAACATCATGCTGCTGAAAATCCAGTATCTTCAGGTTACTGGCTTCAAGCTCAAACCTGTGTACCCATCCGTTGTTACCGTCAGGACGGCAAACAGCCCACTCTTTGGCAAGGTCAATGCTTTCAGTGAGGTAAAAGCCCTTGCCATAGTCATGCCTGTCTTCTCCGCCGCCGAATTTCGGCACGACAATCTTATTGGGCGAACCGTGATACAGAGTGATTATACCCATGGCTTTCACAACCTCTTAAACTGCCTGCAGGGCAAGGAACCTGCCCAGGGACTACATCTC
>JAUMVQ010000198.1 GCA_030530085.1 Desulfovibrionaceae bacterium
GTAGATGAGCCCGAAATTGATGGTTTTGGCATTGCGGCGCTGATCCGGCGTCACCTCTGCAGGATCGCAGTCGTAGATAAGGGCAGCAGTCCTTGCGTGAATATCCTCATCGTGCGCAAAGGCGGAGAGAAGCGCCTTGTCCTGGCTCATGTGCGCCAGCACGCGCAGCTCGACCTGGCTGTAGTCTGCAGAGACCAGGCTGTAGCCTTCCCTGGCCACAAAGCAGGCACGCATGCGCTTGCCAAGGGCTCCCCGAACCGGAATATTCTGCAAGTTGGGATTGCTTGAGGACAATCTGCCTGTAGCCGTGCCCTGCTGGTTGAAGGTAGTATGCAGCCGCCCTTCCGTATCCGTGAGCTTTGGCAGGGGCTCAAGATAGGTGGAGCGCATCTTTTCAAGCTTGCGGTAGCGCAAAATGGCATCCACCACCTCGTTGCCGGCCAGAGCCTCCAGCGTTTCCTGGCTGGTGGAAAGCTGCCCGCCGCTGGTTTTCTTTTTGCACTTGAGGCCCAGCTTCTCATAGAGGACATGGGCCAGCTGCTGGGAGGAGCGTATATTAAATTCCTCGCCTGCCATGTCGTACACAGACTTTGTCAGGGCAGACAGCTCATCGCGCACTTCGTCCAGAAAATGATGGAAGGCTGTCATGTCCACCATGACGCCGTTTGCTTCCATTCCTGCCAGCACAGGCACCAGGGGCAGTTCCAGCCTGTCATAAAGATGTGAGAGCCCGTCACGCTCAAGCCTTGCCTTGCCCCATTCTGCAAGCCCTATGGCAGTGCTGCCCGGGCCTTTGCTTTCTGCAAAGCCTGCCTGCGTGGCCAGTCCCACAATGTACTGCCAGGAATACCTGCCCTCATCGGGATTAAAAAGCCAGGCAGCAAGCCCCAGATCATAGACTGTGCCCTGGGCCAGGCGCTTCAATATGGTGTCCTTCCAGGCACTCCCTTCTTTCAGCAGGGCCTTGGCTGATGAGACAGCAAGAAGGCCTGCCTTTTCAGTCCAGTGTGCAAGCTCCTGCTGGCTACCCTCAAAAAGGCATTCAAAGGCTGTTCCTACCATGCCACCCGTATCGTCTGCCTTGTCGTCTGCCTTATGCCCTGACGGTACGACAGCCACAACGCAGGAACTGTCTTCCTCCGGCCAGATTACGGCGACCCTGGCATTGCTGCAGTCAGGCAGGGAGGAAATGCCGGCTGCCTTTGGCAGATCCGCAATCGCAGCGCTTCTTGCGATATCCATAAGGGTAAGCCCCTCTGCTAGCCCGCTTCTGCCCTCGCTGCGTGGCTCAGCCTTCTTTTGCTGGGCTGCGTTATCCTTTGTCCCTGCGCTTTTCCCTGCGCTCTCCCCTGTACTCTCACCTGCACTTACATTTGCAGCAGTTTCGGCCTTTGTGGCAGGATGAACTGTGGCTTGTGCCACGCCCACTTCTTCAGGCATGGCCGGGGAAGATCCAGCCCTTTCCCTGCCAAGCTGGAAGAGCTCGCGCATAATCTGCCTGAGCTCAAATTCCTTGGCTATGGAGATGGCTGCATTGATATCCAGGGGACGGACGGCCGTATCGTCTAGTGTCAGGTGCGTGCAGCGGTCCGTGGCCATGGTGGTGAGCTTGCGCCACAAAAACATCTCGTCCAGATGCCCTTCCAGCTTTTTCTGGAATCTGGGCGAAACAAGGGCAAAATGATCGCGTATGGCCTCAAGGCCAGGCAGGTCCTGCAAGAGCTGCAGGGCAGACTTGGGCCCTATGCCTGGCACGCCCGGGATATTGTCCACAGAGTCGCCTGTCAGGGCCTGCAGGTCAGGCCATAGGGAAATGGGGATGCCATTTTCCTTTTCAACATTCTCCTGCGTGGTGATCTTGGCATCCTTGCTGCCCGGATCCCACATAATGACATTGGGGCCAAGGCACTGCTTTAAGTCCTTGTCTGCAGAGACAATGACCACAGGGCACTGGGAGGAATACCTTCTGGCAAGGGAGGCGATGCAGTCATCGGCCTCGCAGCCGTCTGATTCCTCATAATGCAGGCCTAAGGCCTCTGCCATGCGCTGTACCGGCTCAAACTGCTGTATCAGCCCCTCAGGGGTGCTGGTGCGGTTGGCCTTGTAGTCAGGGTAGAGTTCATGGCGGAAATTCTTGCCATGGCCGTCCTTGAAAAAGACAAAGCGGGCCGGGTTTTCAGTGCGCAGGATGCGCAGCAGGATGCGGGTCACTACGGTAAGGGCACCGGTAGGAAAGCCGTCCGAGCGCTGCAGGGAACTGTTGGCATAGTATCCCCTGTACAGATACGCTGTGCCGTCCATGAGAAAGAGCGTTTTGCTGGCAGAGGTATAGGGCGCAGGCAGTGACATGGCATCTCCGTGGCATCATTTTTTTTCAGGGCATAAGGCGCAGGCTTAGGCAGTGACGCCCGAAGGCAAGCCTTGCAGGACGCACCTGAAACAGCTATAAAACAAGCCCGTACAAGACAGCGTACTGTCCTTTTTCAGCCATCCGGACGACGGGTTGTGCTGACTTTGATTATACGGTTTTCCCGTGCAACTTTCCACTCCGTGCCTTTATTTGTCAACCGGTCCGGGACAAGCCCGAACCGTCCCCTCTCCTGAAAGCAAAGAGAACTGCCGTGACTATATCATCCTGCACCCTGGGGCCTACTGTCAGCGCACAGAGGACAAATGACAGCCTTCATATAACTGTCGGGGGATCCTGGTCTCTGAACGGCATGGTTCCTGAGGAGGAGCTTGCCAGGGCAAGAAAAATGGCACAGGACGAAGGCATACGCAGGCTGGTCCTGGACACCAAGGATCTTGGCTCATGGGACGGGCTTCTGCTGGGCTTTGTGACCGATATTGAAAAACCGGCACGGCGCCGCAAAATTGAGATAGAAGAAAATCTGCCTGAGTCGCTCAGAAAGCTGCTGCGCCTGGCCTTTGCGGTCGAGAGCCGCGAGGGATCGGAAAAGGCAAAAAAGCAGGAAGGCTTCCTGGCCTGGCTTGGCGGCTCGGCCATAGCCATCCCCAAGCAGATGCACAACTTTCTGGTCTTTCTCGGGGACATCGCCTTTTCTGTCTGCCGCCTTGTGCGCGGCAAGGCAGCCATGCGCAGGCAGGACCTTGTCGATGCCCTCTTTGAGTGCAGCCTGCGCTCCTTTGGCATTGTTGCCATTACCAACCTTCTTTTCGGGCTCATCCTGGCCTTTGTGGGCGCAGTGCAGCTGAGCAATTTTGGGGCCCAGATCTATGTTGCCGGCCTGGTGGGCATAGGCATGCTGCGCGTCATGGGCGCTGTCATGGTGGGCATAGTCATGTCCGGCCGCATAGGGGCCTCCTATGCAGCCCTCATAGGCACCATGCAGGTAAACGAGGAAGTTGACGCCCTGGAAACCATGGGTATTTCACCTACGGACTTTCTGGTGCTGCCGCGCATGCTGGCCCTGGTCATCATGGTGCCCCTGCTGACAATTTTTGCTGATCTCATGGGCATGGTGGGCGGCTTTCTGGTGGGCATCACCATCCTGGACCTCTCACCTTTGCAGTACATACAGTCCACCATTTCCATGGTGCAGTTCAAGCATGGTATTGCCGGCCTTGTCTATGCTACAGTCTACGGCATAGTCATTGCCGTCTTTGGCTGCTACCACGGCATGCAGTGCAAGCGCAGCGCCCAGGGCGTAGGACAGGCCACCACCACGGCAGTCGTGCACTCCCTGGTGGGCATCATCGTGACAACGGCCATTATCACCGTCATCTTCAATGCCATCAGCTTTTAGCAGGGGATGGCACGGATACAAGAGCACACAGACATGACGCCTGACATCATTACCGCCAAAGACCTGACTGTCGGCTACGGCAGCTTCATCCTCATGAAGGATGTCA
>JAUMVQ010000199.1:0-2708 GCA_030530085.1 Desulfovibrionaceae bacterium
TTTCCTGTCATAGTGTGTAATTCCTCCAGCGCAGATGCGCCTGAGCAAAGGCTGTGTGCCTCTGTCTTGTTGTAATGCGAATACACTATAGGCACTGCTTTTACATCGTCAAGAAGGAGAATGCCCTTACAGGCATGTTTTTTCGCAAGCTCTCCTGCAAAAATAAGAGGAAGTTGTACCATGCCTTTATGGGCACTCAGGCCATATCAGGAACAAGCTGTACAAACCCTGGTACAGTGCACAAGAAGCAAGCAGTTTCTCCTGCTTCAGGCAGCCACAGGCGCAGGCAAAACCCTCATGGCAGCCCATTTCATGCGCTATTTTACGGACAGGTGGCATTTCCGCTGCCTTTTTCTTGCACACAAGGCCATCCTGGTACGGCAGGCTCTGGAACGCATGCAGGCATCCTTTGAGGATGCCGACGTCAATGTAGACTGCCTCTGCGCCTCAGTTGAAAAACCTGGCAATGTTTCAGGGCATATTATCGTTGCCTCTCCGCAGACGCTTGGCAGGCGGCTTGAAAACCTGCCCAGAGTGGATGTCATCGTCATTGACGAATGCCACCGCGTGCCGCCCAAAGACCAGCATTCCCTCTACGGCGACATCATCGGTGCCGTTACGGAAAAACGTCCCAATGCCCGCATCCTGGGCATTACGGCAACACCATGGCGCCTTGGACAGGGACCGATTTACGCACAGGCAGGGCAGGCACAAGATACAAGCTGGTGGTCAGACATTGATGTGCGCATCTCCATCAGGGAGCTGCAGGAAAGCCAGTGGCTTGCCCCTCTTAAAGTGCTTGCCTGTGACACATCAGACGACCTCCTCTCCGTTCCTGTAGGCGCCTCAGGCGATTTCCGGGAGGATGTACTGGAAGAGACGCTGCTAAAGCCCCTGCATCTTGGCAGCGCCGTCAAGGCAGTGCAGATGCATGCTCAGGACAGGAGCCGCATAGCTGCCTTCTGCGTCAGCATAGTACACGCCAGGGAACTGGCCGACCGCTTCGTTGCCCAGGGGATAAGCGCGGCTGCCATTGACTCGCGCACGGACACCCGCACAAACAATGAACACCTTGCCGCCTTTGCCAGAGGCGAGATACGTGTCCTCTGCACTGTGGGCATGCTGACTGAAGGCTGGGACTGCCCGGCCACTGACTGCCTGCTCATGTGCCGGCCTACTCTCTCGCCTGCCCTCTATGTACAGATGACAGGCAGGGGCCTGCGTACTGCGCAGGGCAAAAAAGACTGCCTTCTGCTCGATCTGTCAGGCAACGTCCTGCGGCACGGATCGCCCAATGCTCCCAAACTGAGCCGTCCCCAGGGGCTGAGTTCCGAAGATTGGGGCAGCGGGCAGGGAAACAGCGGTGAATCCCCGCGCTTCTGTCCTTTTTGCGACAGCATCCTGCCTGCCGACACCAAGCTTGAATGCCCCTTCTGCCATGCCTCTCTCTATGAACTGACAGAGGATGGGCAGGCATTCAGGTCAATAGATCTTGATAAGCTGGAAAAGCTCACCCAGAGGGGAGAGGCTGTGCGCAAGGCAAGAGAAGAAGCAGAAAGCCAGAGAAAGGCAGAGGAAAAAGCCAGGGAGGAAGCTGCCAGGGAAGCCAGGGCACGTCACAAGGCACAGCTCATCAACCAGGGAGAGCCTGTTAAGGCACAAGTGCTGTCCTGGGACAGGCCTGAGCCGCACCAGGTGCACAGCGGTCCGGCAGCAGGAGCCATGGTTCTCAAGTTTGAGCTGATAGTACACATTCCAGGAACAGGCAGAAGAGCCGTCAGGATTTTGCTGGATCCGGAAGGTGCCATGGGCCGCAGGGCACGCACCTGCTTCTGGGTGCTGCAGGATACCAAAACCTTCTGGCAGGCCTGCTCAGGCACTCCGTTCCCAACCAGCAAAGCAGGCCTTCTAGCCAAATGGCCATCTGTCTCCATTCCTGAAGAGGTCACGCTAAAGTCATCCTCAAGCGGCTTTCTGCGCATCATCTGGAAGGAAAAGGCAAAGAAAAAAGCCAAGCAGGCATAAGGTTCCAAAGGCTGAAAGCATAATCAACAAACCACCGGTAGAACCGGTGGTTTGTCCGGGTTCGGGAGCCGCTCAAAGCGGCTTATTAGTTGCTAGATTTCATGCTTGTTGCTATCTCTCCAACTTATCTAAGCGTATATCCTCCTTCTCCTGATTTTCTACATAGTTCTTGATTGCAGCCTCATCCATTCCAACTGTAGACACAAAATAGCCGCGTGCCCAGAAACGGTATCCTGCAAAATTTCTCTGTCGTCCCTGGAAATCTCTCGCTATCATTATAGCGCTTTTTCCTTTGATGAATCCAACGACACTCGCTACTGAATACTTCGGTGGAATCGAGATGACCATGTGCACATGATCCGGCTGAATACCTCCTACGCCAGTCTCAATCCTGCATTCATGCTGTGATGCAAGTTCCTTGAATCTTTCTATCAACCACGGACGAATGTCCTTAAAAAGCTTTTTCTTCCTATATTTAGGAATGAACACAATATGGTATTTACACATATATGTGCTATGTGATAATTTATCAAAAATCATAAATAGTCTCCTAAATAGGCACGCTTGGCAGCTCCCTATCTGGGAGACTCTTTTTTTTCTCAAACGCTGGCAAGAATTGTTAAAGCGGCGGTTGTGGGTGTGAGGGGGCGGTTTTGTCTTGGCGGGCAACAAAACCCCCCGCC
>JAUMVQ010000199.1:2718-3866 GCA_030530085.1 Desulfovibrionaceae bacterium
AAGCGGCGGATGTTGCTGTCAGGCTCCCTATGAGACATCGCTCACTACTACGCCACCACCCACATCCCCCCCCGACCGCACGAAAGGTCAAACCTCAGGAGTCCTCCGGCAGAGCCGGAGGTTTTCCTATTTTAATAAGCCAGACGCATTGTCTGCAGTAGGTCAGTCTTGCCACTGACATGGCAAAAGCCTATAGAGAAAGTACTGAGGAAGCGGTTAGTGTATCAGCGAGCCAGTCCTGACCTGCTGGTTTTCCGCTTCTTTCAGGCCTCCAAGAGGCAGTACATTGACACTCTTCGTCTGCAAGAAGGAGAAAGTCCATGCAAAGAAGACAATTCCTCACCGGTCTCTGCGTCCTGCTTGGGACCGGCCTGATGACAAGCTGTACTCCTGCTTACCATCACGGCCACGGGGACGACTACTACCATCGTCCTCCGCCGCCTCCTGGTGGCGGGTCTCGTTCTGACCGCGAACCCCATTCCGGGCAGCGTCCTGGCGACGGAGGCAGGCCTGGTGGTTCAGGGAACAAAGGCAAACGTCCTTCCGGCAGAGATGGCGGCCACGGTGGCCCTGGAAGAGAATAGTAGCCTTATTCAGGCGTACATGCGCGGCGCCTGAACAAACAGACAGCTGATATAACATGGGCAATGGAGCCGGAGTACTGATCTCCGGCCTCATTGCCCTTTTCTTTTGCACGGCATCCTTTCCTGCTGACAGCCCTCTGCCGGGAAACGCTGAAAAGCAGGGACAGTCCCCAAAAGCTTAAGCAAATAACCAGACATGTCTTGTCTTGCCACTGACAAGACAAAAGCCTATAGAGAAAGATAAGAGGAAGAGGTTATTTTAACCGAGGAGGCGCAGATGCCTCACCGCCTTCCCTCTCCATGTCTTACCTCAAAAACACATTGACAC
Source organism: Desulfovibrionaceae bacterium (assembly GCA_030530085.1). GTDB lineage: Bacteria > Desulfobacterota > Desulfovibrionia > Desulfovibrionales > Desulfovibrionaceae > Desulfovibrio. Next base: position 3,631 of record JAUMVQ010000199.1, read on the forward strand.
TCTTCGTCTGCAAGAAGGAGAAAGTCCATGCAAAGAAGACATTTTCTCGCAGGCCTCTGTGCCCTGCTTGGCACGAGCCTGATGACAAGCTGTACTTCTGCCTACGATTACGGCTATGGAGACGACTACTATCATCGTCCACCACCGCCTCCAGGCGGCGGCGATGGTGGTGGTCACCGCCCGCCTCCGCCTCGTGGTGACGGTCATCGTCCGCCGCCCCGTTCAAATGGACCTGA
>JAUMVQ010000200.1 GCA_030530085.1 Desulfovibrionaceae bacterium
ATGGTGGAATTCATCGACAACGATATAGTCATAGTAGCCGGGGACCACTTTCCCTGCAAAATGCTGTGCATTGAAGCTCTGAATGGACATGAAGAGTGCATCAATGCCGGACGGCCTGTATGTGCCGACCAGAAGCTCGCCAAAGTTGTGATCCTTGAGAACGGCCCTGAAGGTGGCAAGGCTCTGCTCAAGGATTTCCTTTCTGTGGGCCACAAATAGCATGCGGCAGGGCCTGTCACGATGCTCTGTACGATAGCGCCTGTAGTCCAGTGCAGTCAGCACGGTCTTGCCGGTTCCTGTGGCAGCCACCACCAGTGTCCTGGTATGCCCCTGCGCCCTCTCTGCGGCCAGCTTGTCCAGGATTTCCTGCTGGTAGCCGTATGGCGTCACATCCAGCGTGTACAGCGTGGCATTGTTTTGGGTGAAGAATTTCTGCTTATGAAGAGCGGCTTCCAGGCGGGACAGATCTTTCTTCGTATAGAGCTCAAAATTCCCGGAATTCCAGTAGCTTTCAAAGGTCGCCTCAATCTTTTCCAGGATGTCGGGCAGATCCTGCCTGGTTATTTTCAGGTTCCACTCAAGCCCGTTCTCCATAGCTGACCTGGAGATATTGGAGGATCCCACATAGGCAGTGGTAAAGCCGCTGTCCCTGTGAAAGAGCCATGCCTTGGCGTGCATGCGGGTACTGTCGGCATCGTAGCTGATTTTGATTTCTGTATTGGGCAGCTGGCTCAGTTCTTCTATGCACCTTATGTCTGTGGCGCCTGTGTAGGTCGTCGTGATGATGCGTATCCTGCATCCACGTAGCGCTGCCTCTTTAAGCGCAGGGCGGATAAGGACGACGCCGCTCCATTTGAGGAAGGAAACCAGGATGTCTATGCGGTTGGCAGAAACGATTTCCTTTATGATTTCCTGATAGATCTTGGGGTCGCTGCGGTTTTGTCCCGTGAACAGGAAACTCTGGGCCAGGGATGTCTGCGGGCGCTCAAGATCGGAAGCTTCCTTCTTTGTGGCGAGCAGGGGATCCTTTTCAGCCAGTATGCCGTAGAGCTGGCCTGCATCCTTGTCGTGTTCGTCCCTGATGTCAAAGCCGTCGAAATAGCTGTCGTTGGAAGTGCTGCGTATGCAGTCAATGATTTTGTTGCAGAGAGCTATCTGGGCCTGAAGGCCCCCTTTTCTTTCCCGTACAGTATCCAGCCCCTTGTGGACGATTGCAGACAGGTACTGGGCAAGCACCTGCGCCGCATCGCTTTCATCAACTTTGCGCACATCCTTGCGTTCAGGGGGAATGCCGGACAGTTCATCCTGAATCCGGGCGTTGATAATCTGTTCGTAGAGGCCTGGCTGCAGAGGCATTGCATATCTCTCCTGCGCAGTGAACGGGAGCAATGGGCTTATATGGTGTGTCGCCATTTCCTGCGCAAATTTTGTGTACGGGACGCAGTTTCCTGCACCATAGACAGCATAGACTGTCTGCTGCGTGATGACAATAAAAGATTGCAGCTATGGTGCAAGGTGCAACAAAAAAAGCCACGCACTGTAAAGTCCTGTCATGACTTACAGTGCGTGGCAATACCTTGTTTGTAAGGGAAGTATGTCTGCTGAGTTCCGGCTACTGTACTCCCCAGCCATGCTGCAGCATCTTGTTCTGTATGTCCCTGTGCGGCGACTCGCCAAAGAGGCGCTTGTACTCGCGGCTGAACTGGTTGGGCGACTCATAGCCCACGGTCATGGCTGCCGAGGCAACACCTTCCTTGTCCACCAGCATAAGGCGCTGGGCCTCGTACAGGCGCAGTTTTTTGTGATACTGCAAGGGACTGATGCCCGTGACGTTCTTGAAATGCCGGTGCAGGGTGGAAACAGACATGTTCACCTGCTTTGCCAGCTCTGAAACATGCAGTGCAGACGAGATGTTTTCCTTCATGAGCGTAATGGCCCTGGCTATGCGGCTGCTGGGAGAATTGTTCAGGGCCAGGCTGGCCAGGGAGCGCCCGTCCGGGGTCAGAAGCAGCAGGTAATGCAGTTCCCGCATGATAATCGGGGCCATGACAGGTATCTGCTCCGGCTTGTACATCAAGTCCATCAGGCGCTTTAGGGCCTGCCTGAAATCATCGTCAGCCTGAAAGCTGAAGATGGGTGAGCAGGAGGAAGCCGTATCATCATCGCCTTTCATCTTGAGCGTGAGATCCATCAGGGTCTCACGGTTCAGGTAAAAGAACACGGCGAGAAAGTCTTCCTGCGCATTCGGATTGAGGACACAGGATGCAGACGGCATGTCAACGCCTGCCACAAGAGCCTGGCCTGCGCCGTAGTGATAGGTAGTTTCCCCAAGGACAGTCTGCTTTGAGCCCTGCATAATGTAGCAGCAGAACGGCTGGCTGACACAGTGCTCAAGCTTGTTGGTGCGCTTCTTGTGAATGAGGAAGAAGTTTTCAATGCCCGTTTCCTGATTAAGGCCTGGCTCAGGCTTGAAGTGAAGGAGTGTGTCCTTCAGATCGTTGTTCAGAGCGTTATTCAGGACATCCTGTTCCATACTCTTCCTCCTGTTCTCTTTCTCAGTGCCGTGGCTTTGCAGGCAGTGCAGGCCTTATTTCTCAATGATATAGGCTCTGACTATTTCTCCGTAATAGGCGACATGCTCATCCCTGTTGCAGCCTGTGGCCGTGCTGTCAATGTCTGCGGGGTACATGGCTGACTGTATCTCGGCAGGCAGGGTATTTTTGTCCACCTTCTGCCTGCAGATCACCTTGCACTCCAGGGTCAGTGGCAGTTCGGCGATGGCGGGCGAGGATACGCACTCACCGTCGAGCAGCGTCAGTCCGAGCTCCTGTATCTTGTTGGTGGTCCTGCCGCTTTTGGTGCCGCAGAAAGCCGTTATTTTCTTCTGCATTGTCCCATGGGGGATGCTGATGGTAAACTCTTTTGCCTCATCAATCAGGGGCCTTGTGAAGCGCCCTTCCCTCACATAGGCAATGAATACCGGCTTTTGCCAGACAAAGCCGAGATGGCCCCACCCTATGGTCATGGTGTTGACTGTATCACCGGCCTTGGCTGTCAGAAGGATGCCCTGGCTGACTGAACGCACAATGTCGCCTGCACAGTCAAAAACGTTGATTTCTTTTCTGGTCATAGTTTTGCTCCATGCTGTATCTTGAGGGGGAAAAAGCTTTTCCCCTCACCGCAGCGAAGAAAGGTTGCTGTACAAAGATATCCTTTGTCTCAACAGTAAGTTAGTCTGTACGGGCTTTGTCCGTCAAGAAATGGCCTGGGGAATGCAGATAACAGCGTCAGAATGGCCTGGGCATGTTGTCGTTATCCTCATAGTATTCCTGCTGCATCTGCTGCTCCCTGATAATGTGCTGAATCTCAGGAGACCTTTCTGTCAGGCGGATGACCCTGCTTGTGAAACCTTCGTCTGTTGCCGACAAAGGTGCCAGGCCATCCACAGTGGTTATGACGGTAGTCCGGTCAAAGCCCTGCCTGTACATTTTCCTTGCTGCCGTAACGGCTGCAACTTCGTGGGATGAATATTCGGCAAAGGCCCTGTTGTACGCATCTGTAAAAACTGCCTCAGGCGTACACTTCCTGAACACAGCCGGAATGGTTGCCCGGATTTCTTCAACAGTCCGTACTTTTTCAAGCACCCTCCTGGTATCTGTCAGGAAGTCTTCAGCGCTGACATAGTTTACGCCGTGCTGTTTCTCTTTCAGGGTTGGCCCCATATAGACAACCATCCTGCCGACAATGCTGCTTCCAGTTTCCTCCTCAAAGGACTTGCATAGCGCAGTATTGGTAAGATGTCGTGCCTGCTTGTCTACCACT
>JAUMVQ010000201.1:0-3493 GCA_030530085.1 Desulfovibrionaceae bacterium
GTGCCCACGTCGGCAAAGACTGCCATCCACATGGTGGCGTTGCCGGTGAAGGTCAGGGCAAAGAACAGTGCCTTGACTCCTAAGGCAAGCGTAATGTTCTGCACCAGGATGGCATAGGTCGATCTGGACAGGCGGATAAAGCGGGGAATTTTACGCAGGTCGTCATCCATGATGGCAACATCGGCGGTTTCAATGGCCGTGTCTGTACCTGCGCCGGCCATGGCAAACCCTATATCTGCTTTTGCAAGGGCAGGGGCATCGTTGATGCCGTCGCCTGCCATGCCGACCTTGTTCCCGTTCTGCTCAAGCTCTTCAATGACAGAGAGCTTGTCTTCGGGAAGCAGGCCTGCACGAAATTCATCAACACCGACTTCTCTGGCTATAACCTGCGCAGTATGCTCGTTATCTCCTGTCAGCATGATGGTCTTCACGCCGAGCTTTTTCATCTCCCTGATGGCTTCAAGGCTGGTTTCCTTGACAGTGTCTGCCACAGCTATCAGCCCCTGGACGCCATCTGGCCCTATAATGGCCACTACCGTTTTTCCTTCCTGCTCCAGGCGTGCTGTCTCCTTGTCTGCCAGCTCTGAGCAAAAATGCAGTGTCTCGGCCATCCTGTGGTTGCCAATAAACCACTTTTCACCGTTGATGATGCCGCTTGTTCCCTGCCCCGGGATGGCCTCAAAATCTTCAACAGGCAGCGTTTCTGTTCCTGATTCCTCAGCAGCCCGGGATATGGCCATGGAGACGGGGTGATCTGAACGGGCAGCAAGGCTTGCCGCAATAACTTTGACGCTGTTTTCGTCCTGCGATCCTGTGAGGACAAAATCGGTCTGGCGCGGCCTGCCATAGGTAATGGTGCCTGTTTTGTCCATGGCCAGGCTGGTCAGGAGCCTTCCCTGCTCAAGGAACATGCCTCCCTTTATCAGGATGCCGTAGCGGGTAGCTGCGGCCATGCCGCTGACTATGCTGACAGGAGTAGAGATGACAAGGGCGCAGGGGCAGCCGATAACGAGCACGACAAGTGCTGTATAAACAGATTCAGTCCAGGTGCTGCCCCAGAGGAGCGGGGGGATGACGGCAGACAGGATGGAAATCAGGAAAACAGCCGGAGTGTAGTATCTGGCAAACGTATCCACAAAGCGCTGTATGGGGGCGCGGCTTCCCTGCGCCTCTTCAACTGCGTGTATGATGCGCGCCAGGGTGGTGTCTGTGCTGGCTGCAGTTACTTCAAATTCAAAGGACCCGGACTCATTGATGGTTCCGGCATAGACAGGCGCGCCTTCCTTCTTTTCCACAGGCATGCTTTCGCCGGTGATAGGGGCCTGGTTGACCATGGAGTGTCCGGAGAGGACTACGCCGTCAAGGGCGATTTTTTCTCCTGGCTTTACGCGCACGCGGCTGCCGACAGCCACTTCCCTGATATCCATTTCACGGAAGTTTCCGTCTTCCTGCAGCACCGTGGCCGTGTCAGGCGTCAGGGCCAGAAGATCCTTGATGGCGTTGCGGGCCTTGTCCAGGGCCTTGGCCTCAATAGCCTCTGATATATTGAAGAGAACCATGACCATGGCCGCCTCTGGGTACTGTCCTATGAGAACAGCTCCGGTGACGGCAACGGACATGAGCGCATTGATGTTCAGGTTAAGGTTGGAAACGGCAAGCCAGCCCTTTCTGTATGTTGTCAGGCCGCTCAGGGCGATGGCGATAACGGCGAAAAGCAGGGGCAGGTAATCCAGGACAGGAATGCCGCCCAGCATATAGGAAGAAAAGTCTGCGCCGAAGGGCTGTACGCCCCATGTCTGGATAAGCTCGGCACCCTCTGACAAGGCAGCAACTATTCCGGCAACGGCAAGCTTCTTCCAGGGAATTTTCGGGGCTTCGATAGTATTTTTTTTGTCAGCCCGGGCGTCAAGCAGTTTGGCATCCATGTTTAAGGATGCCAGTGCGTGCGATATGGCAGGAAGGGCAGATGGCCCGTGACGGACTTTCAGGATGCGCTGCATCAGGTTGAAATCAAGGGCATATACGCCTGGCACATCTGCAAGCTTGCTCCGGATCAGCCTTTCTTCCTCGGGGCAGTCCATGCCGCCGACAGAAAAGACAGCTTCCTCTCCCATGGCATTTCCAAGAGGCTCCGGTGTCATGTCTATGGCTGCCAGCGCCTCTTCGATCACAGCAGTTGATGCAAGCTCGTGGCGAACGGTAAGCACCCTCTGCATCAGGTTAAATTCAAGGCCGGTGATGCCGGAAACCGTGGCCAGCTTTTTCCTGATGAGAGCCTCCTCCATGGGACAGTCCATATTGACGATGCGGTACACGGCACATGTTGCTGAGGCTACGTTCACAACTGCCTGGTCAACAGCCTGGGGTTCTTCATGCTCATGGCAGTCATGGCAGTGACAGCAACAGCCATCACCGTCTTCATCATGGTGTTCATGGTCATGACATTCTTCTGTGTGATGTGCGATGTGCTGTGCTTTTTCACAGATATATCCTGAAGGGTGGTATGCGCCGCAAGGGCACAATACCAGATTTTCATAGCTCATAGCTTTCCTCCGTGAGGGCCGCATTTCGGGGGAGAGGTCCTCAGTTTTTTCTTGCTATGAGCAGACGATAAGACCTATAGTTCCTATAGGGTCAAGGGTAAAAATAAAATTTGTCAAAAAAAGCTGGCCGACGTTTGGAGGCTGGAAGCTCAGAGCACTATGCTTGCAAGGATTGTTCGCAGGTATTGTTTGCAGGGAGGCGTATGAAAGTCAAAATCGGAGAGCTGGCAAAAATGACAGGATGCGAGGTCGTAACCATCCGCTATTATGAAAAGGAAGGCCTTTTGAAAAAGCCTGAGCGGACTGAAGGCAATTACCGCCTCTACGGAGATGACGATATCGCACGCCTGCATTTTATCCGCCATTGCAGGCAGCACAGCATGAGCCTTTCTGAAATCAGGTCGCTGCTTGCCTTTCGTGACAATCCTACCTGCAGCTGCGACTGGATAAATGCGCTTATCAAAAAGCACATAGAAGATGTTGAGAAACAGATAGACGACCTTGTTCATCTTAAAGAACACCTTGAGAGCCTGTATCACAAGTGTGACGGCGGCAAAAAGGAAGGCTGCGGTATTTTGAAAAGCCTTATTGACGGAGAGAACTGCATATACTGCCAGAAAATGAGATGCCAGAAAGCAGAAGAAAATTCCTCATGTCCAGCAAGCCATAAATAAGACAATATTGACCAGTTGTTCCTGTCCAGAGTGACTAATGTAGCAAGAAATTCAGGATAATATATGAAGATTACATCTCTTGATATCAATAATTTTCGTTGTATAAAATCAGCAAAATTTTATTTTCATAACAGATTAAATATATTTGTTGGAGAAAATGGTGCTGGCAAATCTACAGTTTTAGACTGTCTGGCTATCCTGCTTTCACGTTTTACATGGCGCATTATTTCTGCAAGAAGTAGTGGAAGAGTTTTTATTGATGCAGATATACTTCAT
>JAUMVQ010000201.1:3503-3821 GCA_030530085.1 Desulfovibrionaceae bacterium
AAAAAGACATACACAAAATCAAACAACAAAATAAAAAATACAATAAACAAAATTGAGACTGTTATTTATAACAAAAAAATTGTGTGGTCAACAGCCAAATATCTTGAACGTAATAAAAAGAATTCTGTTTCAAGTCAGGAAGATTTAAAAAACATTATTTACAGTATTTATGAAAAACTTGATGCTGATGATAGTGTTAATATTCCTCTGGTTTCTTTTTATTCAACAAACAGATCTGTAGTATCCATTCCTTTAAGAGTAAGGAAACAACATAAATTCGATCAGATTGCAGCACTTAAAGGTTCATTATTAGGTAAA
>JAUMVQ010000202.1 GCA_030530085.1 Desulfovibrionaceae bacterium
TGAGCAGGCTTCTGACTTTGTTGCTTCTCTACAGAAGCGGATATATTGTAGGACAATATATCAGTATTGAAAAAGCTATTGCGGACACAAAAGAGGACTATTACGAGGCTCTGGCACAAGCTGATGCCAGATGGCATGAAGGAGAAAATGATCCAAAGCCATTTATTAAATACATGCTGGGGATTATTTTGTCCTGCTACAGAGATTTTGAAAACAGAGTTGTTTTAACTGAAAAAGCAGGGATTAAAAGTACATCCTATGACATTGTAAAAAAATATGCTTTGGATACAATTGGAACTTTCACAAAGCAGGATGCATTGCTATCATGTCCCCGACTTGGAAGCTCTTCGGTAGAAGCAGCACTAAAGAAACTGGTAACAGATGGCATACTTGCAAGAATCGGAGCTGGAAGAAAAACACATTATGTCAGAAGGGATGCGCTTGAAAATGAAAAGCTCCAAAACCCGGTATTGGCTGACGGCAAGATTCCGGGGAAAAGGTGAAAGGCAAGATGACGAGAGAAAACAGCTATGGCAGCAAAGAGCTGGAATTTGCTATTTTCTGTATCGAAAACGTAGTAGCCAGGCTGCATATCAATGGACAGAAAGCGTATGATCTCCTGGCCGAAAAAACGGACATTCTGAATCAGTACATCATTCCTGAGTATGAGATGCTGCATACTCAGGGCAAAGAATACATTGTGGACGACATTATCAATGTCATGAAAGAACGAGGCGTGGCTCTATGATCGTATACCACGCCTCATGTACAGCCGTGCCCCAACCGGACTTGCTCCACTCTAAGCAGAATGCCGGTTTCGGGAGAGGGTTTTATACCACACAGATCCTTGAGCAGGCCTTCAATTGGAGCCACAAGTTCAAACGCAGGGGAAAGGATGCTGTAGTATCCAGTTATGTCTTTGACGAAGAAGGGTTACAGGAACTAAAGGTGCTGTCTTTCGACTCATACACTGAATAATGGCTTGACTTTATCCTGAACTGCCGCAGAGGACAGGACAAAACAGACTATGACCTTGTTATTGGCGGTGCAGCAAATGACATGGTATTCAATACAGTTGAGCTCTACTTTGACGGACTCATAAAAAAGAAAGAAGCCATCTGCATGCTTAAGTTATGACAAACCAAATATGCAGATGGCTTTTCGTACAATGAAGGCGCTTTCATATCTCAGATATGAAGGAAGCAAAACGATATGAAGGCAAACCATGTCCTCTTACAGAAGAAATACGCCTGCGTGGTAGAGCTTTTTGCCAGAAAAAATGACATTTCCCTGGCAAAGGCACTTGATATTTTCTACCACTCAGTTCTCTATACACTGGTGCGAAGGCATATCTGACATGCACTGCATGAGTGACGGATATCTTGTGGAAGAACTTGAAGACGAGCTGAAGGAAGGGAAATAGCCAGCAAAGTACGGCATTCTTCTGCCTTCTGTGCCCCCAGGCAGGGTCCTTGTTGACACTTACAGCTCCATTTCCATGTGCTGTGCATCCACAAGGCCGGAAACCGTTTCACAATGAAAAATCTGCTTCAGCAGCGTTTCCAGTTCTTCCCGTGCGGCAAGCACCTTGTCCCCGTTAAAATCCGCAAACCCGTCAATGGGGAAGAATATGTCTTGTGAGGCAGAAGTTATCTTGCCATGCTCGCTCTGCCGCCAGGTCCAGCGGCGGGTACGCACCTGATGACCGACTGCATAGACGACCTCGCCGGCATCCGGCGTTTCCTCTGCCTCGCTGCCAAAGGGAAGGAAGGTATCCTCCGGTTGCGCAGGCCTGATGTGCATATCATCGCTGCTTCCGCCGAGATCGTGTGCTCCCATGGGCAGGGTATATTTCAGGGAGACGGCATTTCCCAAATCCACAACAGGATTTATATGCGGCATCCCCTTGCCCTTGGCTATACGGGTAAACAGCGCCTCAATTGAACAGAGATACTTGTTCGGGTTAATATCAAGAGCACGGAATGCTTCCCTGTACGGCAGTATATCGGGCTCCTCCTTGATCTTCTTCCCTTCAAAGCGCTGTGCCGCAGTCCTGATGCTTTCGTCCAGAAGACTGTCTATCTCAGGATACATTCTGCTGTTGTCTATGCCTTTTGCCATGACAACGCCAAAGCAGGCACTGGGGATCTTTTCAAAAATTTCCTTTTCAACAATGAATTTCATCGTAATTCCTTCTGCTTAACTGCACCTGACCGGAATACAGATTTCGGCGACAAATTTGCCTGCATCCTGGGTAATGCCATAGTCAATGAGCGTGATTTCACGGGAAAAGCCGGCAATCTGCAGGCCGTGCTCCTCTATATAGGCCAGCAGCCTTTCATACTGGGCCGGAGCCTCTGCATGGCTTCCCCGAAAACGCAGGCGCACACAGGACATTTTCGGCAGGTCAATCGTCTCGCCATCATACAGGTCCTCAGGATCCAGCAGCAGGAAAATGCCGTCATACTGCGCTGTCTCTGCTTTTCGCAGATGCTCCGCAGAAATGCCGAGCCCGACCTTGCCGAGAAAGACAACTGCTTCTGCACCGGACCTATCAAGCTTTCTGATCGGGGCCTCCATATCGTGGGAGCCGGCGATTTTAAGCGCATCGTCCATCCAGACGATGCGACAGGCAGGCATCTGGATGATGGAAATAGTGTCCAGCGGCGTATTCTGGGCATCTGAGAGCCAGTTCAGCCTGTGGTCAATCTTCTGCTCAATGCGCCTGAGTTCCGCCTGCTTTTTACGGACTGCCTGCTTCTGCTGCAGCAGTTTTTCCTCTATGCGCCCTATTTCCTTGTTCCTGAGGAAATCCTTTATGTCGGACAAAGGCATATCCAGCGCACGCAGGTAGCGGATCGTGTTCAGCACCTCAAACTGTTCCGCCCCGTAATAGCGGTAGCCGGAATCAGGGGAAACATACTCCGGCGCAAGCAGGCCGACGGCTTCATAGTGCCGCAGGCTGCTTATGCTGACATGGAACAGCTTTGAAACTTCTCCGATTGGAAAGAGATTTTTCCGGCTCACCCCTTGTCCCTCCGCCTGAGCTGCTGGCCTGCGTTATGCCGCAACAAAAGAAGGCCTAACCTGCCACAAAATAGTAGATCTGCCGCCGCAAAGCCCGCCCGGGATAAACTTCCCTAAGGGGAGCCTCAGGAAGTTTTTTTAGGCAGGCATGTGCCCCAGGACAGCGAAAAGCAGAGAGCATGATGCAATGTTCCGTAGCAGTTCCTGTCCCGGTATAGCACAGGATAAACTCTGCAACAGTTGTAGAGTCAACAAAAAAAGTATAGCCCGCCTCAAAAAAGCCTGCGCAGCAAAAGGGAAATCCATGGACAACACGGCATATCGCTCCGCAAGAGGCACAGTAATCACCCTGCGAGCTGCTTTCCCCGCAGCCATGCTTTTTTTGTCCGCAGGGACAATTTCAGCTTGCAGACAGCCTGCGTCATGGTTCCCATGGGGCAGAAGGCACACCAGCTGCGCGGCTTGTACAGTACCATGGCAGCCAGGCCCAGCAGCAGGGATGTCAGCATCAGGCTGTACAGGCCAAAACTGAACTGGGCAACCCACTCATCCACAGTTCCGGCAGCATACGCCCACTCCCACGGCACCCTGAATGTCCAGAACAGGGTTACTGCCTCTTGCAGCGATGCTGCTCCCGATGCCACGAGGTATGTCTGGAACACCATGCTGCCAAACATCGTCAGAAAGAAGGCCATAAAGCCGTAGCGAAACCACTATGAAGTCAGCCAGCGGGGTGTTGCCCTGCAGCGGGAGAGACTGAGGCCTTCTCC
>JAUMVQ010000203.1 GCA_030530085.1 Desulfovibrionaceae bacterium
GTAATGCCGTGTATCATCGTGCGCTTCTCATGCAGCATGTCGCATGCCTGGCAGGTCACAAGCAGTGCCAGGGTGCTGTCCAGGCCGCCTGAAATGCCGATGACCAGCTTATGCAGGCCTGTTGCACGCATGCGCTGCGCAAGGCCCGAAGCCTGCAGATGCAGAATTTCCTGGCAGCGCTCTGCCCTTGTGCCTGCCGCTGACGGGACAAAGGGCATGCTGTCCACGTAAGCCGGCAAAATGCCTGTTTCCATGGGATCAGCCGCCTGTACCCTCACATAGGCATCACGCCCCTCTGGCATGGCCTGCGTACAGCTTGTATCGCGCAGGCGCTCGTTGCGGAGCCGTTCCAGATCAACAGTGCAGGAGAGCAGTCCCTCCTCTCCCATGTTCTCGGCTGCAATCTGCCCGTTGACAGCAACGATGCCGTGCCCGCCGAAGACAAGGTCTGTAGTGCTTTCGCCAGGACCGGAGGACTGATAGGCATAGGCGCAGAGCAGACGCCCCGACTGCATGCGTACCAGGTCACGGCGCCAGGCACGCTTGGTGGCCACGTCATTGGAGGCCGAGGGGTTGAGAATGATATTGGCACCCATAAGGGCATGCCTTGAGCTGGGCTGCAAGGGTGCCCACAAATCCTCGCAGATTTCACAGGCAATGGTGATCCCTGACGGCGTCTCCACCAGAAGATCAGGCGTAAAGGGCACTGTCTGGCCGCATAAGGTAATATTGTCCCCGCTTCTGAAGGCTCCCGGCGCAAACCAGCGCTTTTCATAGAATTCGCAGCTGTTGGGCAGGTATGTCTTTGGCACAACGCCCAGAAGATGGCCGTCCTGCAAAAAGGCTGCGGCATTGAAGAGCCTGTCTTGCTGCAGCACCGGCAGGCCGGCACACACTATGATCCCCGGAGCAGCAGAGGCCTGGATCTTAAGCAGCTTATCCAGCGCAGCTTCGGCCCTCCTTATAAAGGCCGTCTGCAAAAAAAGGTCAGCGCAGGTATAGCCTGTTATGGCAAGCTCAGGGAACAGCAGCACATCAGCAGGATGGCTACCGCTGCAGGCCTTCCTCAGAAGGTCGGCCATTGCCTCTGTATTGGCATCCGTGTTTCCCGGTTCACAATGAAACAGGCCGCACGCTATGCTGACAAGGGAAAATTCTCTGTTCACCGGGGCTCCCTGTTCAGCAGCCTGCCTTCCTTTCTTTTCATGCGGCTGTTCTCCTCAGAATGCTTGTACAGCAGATCCATCTTGGTTTCGTAGTATTCGGGGCTCATGAGCAGCTTGTGCAGATGGGGATTCTCAAAACGCTGTTCTTCCTCCCAGATCTCCTCGCTGAGCTGCCTGGCCACATAGCTGCGGATCTCGTCAAGGGACGGAAGCTCGGCCACCCTTTTGCCATTGCGCATCACAGGCTTTTGCAGCTCGCGTATAACGACGCCCTCAAGGCTGCAGTTGCGCCAGGGCTTGCCCGGATCCACATAGCGGTAGGGTGCGGAGGTATCAGGCTCCTCGGAATACCTGGTGAGGAGATCGGCTATGGCATGGCCGTCCTTGTTGTAGACACGGAACACCCGCTTGCGGTCAGGATTGGTTATTTTCTCAAGCGTCTCGGAAATCTTGATGACAGGCTCTGTTGTCCCGTCACTGTGCTCAACGCTCACCATCTTGTAGACAGCCCCGAACACAGGCTCTGACCTGGCCGTGATAAGGCGCTCCCCTACCCCGAAGCTGTTTATGCAGCCGCCCTGGTCAATGAGCGATGTAATCGTATACTCGTCCAGGGAATTGGAAACCGAAATGGTGCAGTCGTTCAGGCCTGCCTCGTCCAGCATGGCCCTGGCCCTTTTGGAAAGGTAGGCCAGGTCACCCGAATCAATGCGCACGCCCTTCAGGCGCTTGCCCATGGGCTCAAGCACTTCCTTTGCCACGCGTATGGCATTGGGAATGCCCGAGTAGAGGACGTTATAGGTATCCACCAGCAGGACGGCGCAGTCAGGATAGGTTTCTGCATAGCGGCGGAAGGCCGTGTACTCGTCCTTGTGGTACATGACCCAGGAATGGGCCATGGTTCCGGTAACAGGGATGCCGAACATTTTGCCTGCAAGGACGGTGGCCGTGCTGGCAACGCCGCCTATATAGGCAGCCCTTGCCCCATAGATGGCTGCATCCATGTTATGGGCGCGCCTGGCACCGAAGTCGGCCACAACCCTGCCTCGGGCACCGTGCACGATGCGCCTGGCCTTGGTGGCAATAAGGGACTGGTGGTTCAGTTCCGTCAGGATGGCCGTTTCCACAAGCTGGGCATCCATGAGGGGTGCATGCACTGTCAGCATGGGCTCGTAGGGATACATGATGGTGCCCTCAGGGAAGGCATCAATATCGCCTGAGAAGCGGAAGGAGGCCAGCTTTTCCAGAAACGACTCCGGGAACATATTGAGGGAGCGAAGATAGGCTATGTCGTCTTCGGCAAAGTGCATATTTTCCAGGAAGTCCACCACCTGTTCCAGTCCGGCGAAGATGGCAAAGCCGCCCTTGTCAGGATTGTGCCTGTAGAAAACATCAAAGCAGGCCCAGTCATTTTGTGTATTGCCCGTGGCATAGCCGTTTGCCATGGTCATTTCATACAGGTCCATGACCAGAGATAAATTACGAGCAGCAAAAAGACTCATTCCACACCTCCCGGAGATTGTCCCAAAACGTCCTTTAAAGCCTTTTTTTACGGTACAGTACAGAATACGGAAAAATCAGGAAATGCAGGTACTATCAGGCCTGGGTGCCGCCGTTCAGCACGGTAACCTGGCAGCTGGCCATGGTCATAAGGGCAGCCTTGTGCGCAGCTTCCGATGTGCCGGCACAGAGGGCGGCATTTACGCATACGTCCAGTTCGGGGACAAAGCTGCGGATGAGCAGGGCATTGCTCACAACACAGATATCCGTGCACAGGCCGGTCAGTTCCACGGAAGTAATAAGCCCTGCCCCGGCCATTTCTGCTATTTTCTGGGCCAGGTGGACACTGCCGAAGGTTTCCTTGTCAAAGACAGGACAGTCATGCTCAAGGCGGAAGGCATCAAGCTCATCGACTATTTCCCAGCCCTCGCTTCCTTCCAGGCAGTGCTCCACAGGCAGGATGCGCCCCTCCCTGGAAGACAGGTAATCTGTATAATGAGTGTCTCTGGTAAACAGGACAGGGCCCGCATGGTTCTGCACCCTGGCCACAAGGCCGGGCATTATGCTCTGGGCCGCAGGACTGCCAAGAGAGCCGGTTACGAAGTCATTCTGACAGTCTATAACAATAAGACACTGCTTTTCCATAGTATCCTCTTTGCCCGATGAATGAATGCACAAACAGGAACAAAACAAAGAAACCGTTCCGTTTATGTGCTATTTCTTTTTATTCTATCACAAAACAGTCAGATGGCAAGTTCATCTGCAACAAAAAAAGGAAAAAGACAAAGCCAGTCCCGGCGATCTGGCGGGACTGGCCGAAGAAACCTAGGCCCAAAGGCCTGAAAGATACTGACTGCTAGCAGATGACATTGAGCTGCTTGCCGGCAAGCCAGGAATAGAGATTTTCAAAGACGATGTCGCAACGGGCTTCCATGGATTCAACCGAGCTGAAGGCCATATGGGGAGTCACGATGGTATTGGGCACCGACAGCAGGGGATGGTTGGCAGGCAGGGGCGGCTCTTCGTAGAAAACGTCCAGGGCGGCTCCGGCAATCTGCCCCTTGAGCAGGGCCGCAGCCAGTGCATCCTGATCGACCACGCCGCCGCGGGCTGTATTGATAAGGT
>JAUMVQ010000011.1 GCA_030530085.1 Desulfovibrionaceae bacterium
ATGTTGTCAATTATTTAATAAGGAGTTTTCGGACAGTCTCCCCCACCAACATGCAACTTTTAGTTGTAATTACAGTCAGTTAGACATACAAAGACAGAACTCCCCCCTGTCTGTTGCAACAAACGACAGCAGCAAGTCCGGCGCAAACAAAACAGAAAATAAAACGTGCCACAAACCAAGCTTGTTAGTGCCTACCATCTTGTTTGGTACACTTGTCTGCTCCCTGCCTTTTGCTACTGCATCCTATGCAGAAGACTTGCCTAATTTTATTGGCACAGGAGATGGCGGTTCTCACGGAACTTCTGGATCTGACTTTTCCGGCACACCGGCTGACGGAACTTATGGCTCAATTATTGGCGGATATCTGAAGAGCGGCAACAGTATTGTTCAAAACAATACACTGACACTGGAAAAAGGTCATACCGGTGGGCAGATACTTGGCGGCTATGTCTACGATCCAACCATGATGGGAACAAATGAAAGTGCTACTGCCAATAACAACACCGTTAATTTTACTGACGGCACCTGCACCACTGCCTTGGGCGGCGGCACAGCCTATATTGTGTATTCTGCAGGCAATGCCTCTGCCGACAAAAACATCGTAAACCTTAGCGATGTCAAATTCACAGGGGACAAATCGCAAATACTGGGCGGCTACAGCTTTGTTCTTTTTGACGGATCTACGTCTGCCAACAACAACTCCCTGAAAATAGCAAATAAAGCAGACAGCAAGATATATTCGATATATGGAGGCTTGGCCTGGACTTACGCTTATGCAATTAACGAGGGATCTGGCACGGCGACAGCCAGCAACAACGGTCTTGGCGAAAACCAGGATGGAACACTGATCAATGTGTCATGCGACTTGTTTGTCGGCGGCAAGGCGTATGCGTCAACAGCCAATGCAACGGCTAAGGCTGACAGCAACAAATTTACCCTGAGCGGCCAGTCCTACGGCGACGTCTATGGCGGCGATGTTGAAGCAGGTGACAGCGGCAATAAAAAGCATGACGGTGACCAATCCGTTGCCTCTGCCTCCTCCAACAACATTACCCTTACTGCAGAAGAAATTACTGGCAAGGTATACGGTGGCAAGGCTGAGGCATACGGGAAAAGACAACAAGAAGAAGGAGATACGTCTGTTCCTGTAGTCAGCTGCACTGTCAATGCCGACAGCAACGAGCTTACCATCACAAAGAATGGTACAGGCAGCACTGGCACTGTAATGGGCGGCTATGCACGTGCTGAATATGCAGCAGAAAACAGCACTTCTTCCGCCTCTAAAAATATCCTGACGCTGCAAAACGGCAGCTACTACACCATCATAGGCGGCAAGGCCATAATTGGAGACGGAGCAAGCAATGCAGGCGCAGCAACCGCCTCTGGCAATGCGGTCTCCTTAACCAATGTAAATATTCAGGATGCAGATGTATATGGAGGCTGGGCCAAGGGCTACACCGGCTCTGCCGACAATAATTCGCTGACCATAAAGAATGACAGTGGTACCGTAACTGCAAGCAAGATATATGGCGGCTATGTTGAGTATGATGACGGCACGGCCTCTGCCAGCAACAACGGTATCGGAGAAAAGCAGGACGGTACGCTGACCAATGTGTCAAGCGAACTGTTTGTTGGTGGCCTGGCTAAAATATCAGGAGGCAAGGCCGAGGCGACCGCCAATAACAATAATTTTACCCTGACAGGCACATCTTATGTTGATGTTCTGGGCGGCTACGCCCTTGCCGGACAGGGAAACATCGATAATGGTAGCAAGGATCAGGGATCCATTGCCACTGCTTCCGGTAATACCCTCATCATTGAGGCTCAGGATATTACAAACGAAGCACTTGGCGGAGCTGCCGATGCCAGCGGAAGCAGGGGCGACAGCTACTTCACGAGCATTGCTACAGCGGACAATAATACGCTCAGCATCAAAAAGACTGGCGATAGCGATACTGTTACTGCAGCAGCCTATGGCGGCAGGGCAAAAGTCAGATATGCGGATTCAGAAAGCAGCGCTTCAGCATCTGGCAACATCCTGAACATGGAAGGCGGCAAATACACTGCTGTATACGGCGGCTATGCTGACTCCGATACTGAGAAATCAAAAGCTACGGCCAGTTACAACGGACAGGGCACAGCTAAAGACAAGGAAAGTACCCTGTTGGGCATAACAGCAGAGACTTTTGCCGGAGGCTATGCCAAAACTGTAAACGGAAACGCTACAGCCTCATATAACAAATTCAGCTTCGATGGCAGCAACATTGTTACAGTATACGGCGGAAGTGCTGTTGTAGAAAAGGGAGAAAGCGAAGCCGGCAAGGCAGACGCTTCTGGCAATACCCTCACATTCAGCGATAGTACTGCCGGGAAGGTGTATGGCGGCTATACAACAGCTTATACCAGTACAGTCTCCGCTGATAATAATGCTATCGATTTCAAAAATTCTACATGCACAGAGCTGTACGGTTCATATGCATATTCCTATGTGTCAGCCTCTGTATCAGCTGATTCAAATAGTGTAAGTCTGTCCGATACTAACTTTACCGGAGAAGAGTCTTCTCTTTATGGAAGCTATGCATCTGCGCAGAATGGCGGCACTGCATCAGCAAGCAAGAACTCACTGCTTGTCAAGAACAATGAAGATAGCAAGATAAGCTGGATATACGGCGGATACTCTTTAATAGAAGCTGAAACATCTTATAAAGGGTCCAGTAAAGCTGTTGCCAGTAACAATGGTATTGGAGAAGGACGCGAGGGGACACTGAAAAATGTGTCCAGCACGTATTTCTTTGGTGGCTATGCAGCAGCCTCGGGCGGCAAGGCTGAGGCCGAGGCCAGCAATAATAATTTTGACCTGAGTGGCAAGTCCTATGGTACCATCTATGGTGGTTATGCCAGTGCAGGAGGAACAGATATTTCAGGAGACGATCAGTTTTCTGTTGCTACTGCTTCCTCTAATGCTCTCTCCATTGGTGCAGAAGACATAACTGGCCAGGAGGTGATTGGCGGCTTTGCCAGTGCTAGTGGTAAAAGGGGTGAAAATCTGGTCAAAGCTACTGCTGTTGCCGACAGCAATACTCTTACCATCACAAAGACTGGTACAGAAACCACGAACAGCGTCTATGGCGGTTTGGCTACAGCTCGAATGGCAGGATCTGCAAGCGCGGCTTCCGCAGCTGGCAACATCCTGAACATGCAGGGCGGTACATACAAAACAATATACGGCGGCAGCGCTGTTTCTTACAGTGAAGGAGCAGAGGTTACTGCCAATTACAACGGGCAGGGAACATCTAAAGACAAGACAAGCAAACTTTCCGGCATAACAGCAGAGACCTTTACCGGGGGATATGCTGAAACTGTAAACGGAAATGCTGCAGCCTCAGAGAACATATTCAGCTTCGATGGCAGCAACATTGCTACAGTGTACGGCGGAAGTGCTGTTGTAAAACAGGGAGAAAGCGAAGGCGGCAAGGCCGATGCTTCTGGCAACACCCTCACCTTCAGCAATGGCACTGCCGGAAATGTGTATGGCGGCTATACAGAAGGCTATGCCAGTACAGTCACCGCCGATAACAATACCATCAATTTCAAAAATTCTACATGCACAGATAAACTATACGGCTCATATACAGATGCCAAAGTGACAGCCTCTGTATCAGCTGATTCAAACAGCGTAAGTTTGTCTGATGCTAACTTAACCGGAGAAGAGTCTTCTCTTTATGGAAGCTATGTATCTGCGCAGAATGGCGGCACTGCATCAGCAAGCAAGAACTCGTTGCTTGTCAATAACACTGAGGATAACAGTATAGTCTATATATACGGCGGATACTCTATTATTAAAGCTGAAGACTCTTATAAAGGATCCAGTAAAGCTGTTGCCAGTTACAATGGTATTGGAGAAGGACGCGAGGGGACACTGAAAAATGTGTCCAGCAGTTATTTTTATGGTGGCTATGCAGATGCCTGGGGCTGTCAGGCTGAGGCAGATGCCAGCAATAATAATTTTACCATAAGTGGCAAGTCCTATGTTGCCATCAAGGGTGGTGAAGCCCATGCATTTGTAACAGATTATTCAGGAGACGATCAGGTTTCTGTTGTTACTGCTTCCTCTAATACCCTCTCCATCGTTGCAGAAGACATAACGTCCATAGTGACGGGCGGTTTGGCCAGTGCTGATGCTGAAAATGGTGGAGAGCTGTCCAAAGCTATTGTTAATGCTAACGGCAATACACTTAACCTGACAAAGACTGGTACCGACAAAACCGATGCGGTCTATGGCGGCTGGGCGGAAGCCTCATCCGCAGCCTCAGGAAACACTGTATCCGCAACGAAAAACAGCCTGACCATAGAAAAGGGTACATATGGAACGATATATACCAGCTATGCCCTTTTATCAGGTGATGGCACTGCCGAAGCCGGCGGTGAAAGTACAATAACCGCAGCAACAGCAGATGCTTATGTCGGAGCGTATGCCCTTGTTAGCGGCGGGGATGCAGTAGCCTCTAGTTCTTCCGAGCTCACAGGTGGTCAGTACGGCACTATTACAGGCGGCCATGCCTTGGCGACTTCCGGCAAGACCACATCCTCAGGCAACATTCTCAATCTGGACAATGCCGAGGTTTCAGGCGTTGTGTACGGCGGCATTGCTGAAGCTTACGAAGCCGGCAGCAACGCAGTAACAGAAGGCAACATTCTTACTCTCGCTAACGGCAGTGTCTTCAATGATGAAATCTACGCAGGCCAGAGTATAGTCAGTGGTGACACTGGTTCGGCATTATCCCATGGAAATACCGTCAATATCGTGAGTACAGCAGATACGGTCCCCACATTTGACCAGGATAAAACCGTTATCTGGGGCGGCTACGCCAAAGTCGGCGACAAGGAGCAGGCATCATACGGCAATACGCTTTCAATGGTTAATGTTAAGGGCATGACTGCCGCCAATATCAAGAATTTTGGCACATTCATCTTTGAGCTGCCGGACATGAAGGCTGATGAAACAGTACTGACCCTGACAGGCAATGATGCCGACGACAAGAAGGGCACCACGTCCATTGTGGATGCCCAGTCTGGCAAGACAACAGTGCAGGTGCAGAATGATGTCATCAACGCCACTGGTGCCAATGGCGGTGAATTTAAGAGCGGTGACAAGATCTACCTTCTGACAAATGCAAACGGCCTTACTGCAAACCTGGACGGCACAACCACAACAGTAAAAGGCCAGACCGGCATTTCCCTCCAGTATGACCTCACGCTGGAAGCTGACGGCACATCACTGTACCTCACCCGTCTCGCCAATGCGGATCCGGTAGTTCTGCCAGAGACCAAGCCCATTGCCGAAGGTGCCGCCTCAGGCCTGGCCCTTGTCAATGAATCTGCCAATACGGCGACCGAGCTTTTGCGCGACTTCTCACTCCCCGGCGGGACAATAGTACCTTTTGCACATGTTCAGGCCTCTTCCATGCGTCATGAGACAGGCTCCCATATCAATGTAAGCTCTGTCTCCCTGGCTGCAGGTCTTGGCACAGGCTTTGAGACCGGTGCCGGCAACTTGAGCGTGGGTGCCTTCTTTGAATACGGCAAGGGCTCCTACACAACCCACAACTCCTTCGACAGCCGTTCAGATGTCGATGGCGATGGCAATTCCTGGTACATGGGCGGCGGCATCCTGGCCAAGATGGACTTTGTCAAAACCGGTCCCGGCCATTTCTACCTTGAGGGATCCGCCCATATGGGCTCCCTGCACAACGAGTTCGACAGCAATGATGTCGAATACAAGGGCAGGGTTGCCCAGTTCGACATGGACAGCCCCTACTACAGCCTGCATGGCGGCATAGGGTACGTCTGGAACATCACGGAAGAACACGACCTTGATGTCTATGGCAAGTATATGTGGACCAGGCTGCAGGGCACGGACGATACGCTGACAACCTCGGACAAGTTTGAATACGATGATATGGATTCAAACAGGATCCGTCTTGGTGCCAGGTACACCTACAAGGGATCCGAGCGCTTCAGGCCCTATGTGGGCGCTGCCTATGAGCATGAGTTTGCCGGTTCCTGCGAATCCACAGCCTTCGATCATTCTGTCTCTGCCCCGAGCTTCAAGGGAAGCTCCGGCATGGGCGAGATTGGCCTTATGATGCAGCCGTCCGAGGCCATTCCTCTCTCCGTCAATCTTGGCGTGCAGGGCTATGTAGGCCAGAAGCAGGGTGTTTCCGGCAACTGCAGCCTGATGTACGAGTTCTAAGCACTGACATATGCTGCCCGTTTTCCTGACGTATGCAGGATGCAGGCAGTTCCCAAAGATACAAAAACACACAAGGAGCTTCCTTCCAGCTTTTTTGCCAGGCCGTGCGGCCGGCAGGAAGAGCAGGATGGAAGCTCCTTTTTTTTTGCGTGGCCTGGAAGGCCCACCGCCGGTTCACTGCCGGCAGATGCCGCTATTGAGCCGGAAAGCAAGGCTGAAGCGGACAGTATGCAGGTAGTGAAAAGAAAGATTTGTACTTCTTGTTGCCTCTTTTCTTGTTTTCACAATACCAGTGTGCTAATGAAGACAGTATAGCACTGAAATTTGTATGGCTTCTGCTCCTGCTGCTTCTTTCTTTGCAGCAGAAGCATGAAAAAGGAGTAGCTATGGCTGAACTTCTGTACACGCCCCTGTCCCGCTGGCATGAAGAGCATGGCGCCAAGATGGCCCCCTTTGCCGGCTGGTACATGCCCATCCAGTATGAAGGAATATTGGCAGAGCACAAGCACACCCGCGAGTGCGCCTCTGTTTTTGATATCTGCCATATGGGCGAATTCCTGGTCAGCGGCCCTGATGCAATGAACCGCCTCATGCAGGCTGTCAGCCACAGCCTGGCAAACCTGGCCGAAGGCCGCTGCCGCTACGGCTTTATCCTGAACGAGAAGGGCGGCGTCCTGGACGACTGCATCATCTACCACCTTGGACCTGACTCCTACATGGTCGTTGTCAATGCAGCCTGCCGCGATCAGGACTTTGCAGTCCTGAAAGAGCGCCTGACAGGCCTGAATGTCACCGATATTTCTGACAAGACTGCCAAGATTGACATCCAGGGCCCCAAGGCCGTCGAGGTCATGGAAAAGTTCCTGGGCGAGGATCTGAGCGGCACAGGCTATTTTGCCTTCCGCTACACCACCTGGCGCGGCCACAAGCTCATGGTCAGCCGCACCGGCTATACCGGCGAGCTTGGCTACGAGCTCTATATAGACATCGACCAGGCAGTTGCCCTGTGGGAAGCGCTGCTTGAAGACGAACGCGTGCGTCCCGCAGGACTTGGCGCCCGTGACACGCTGCGCATGGAATGCGGCATGGCCCTCTACGGCCATGAGCTTGATACAGAGCATACGCCCATCGAAGCCGGCCTTGGCATCATGATGAAGAGCGAGGCCGACTACGTGGGCAAAAAGGGCCTGGAAACTGTCCGTGAAAAGCTTCTGCCCTTGCAGCTGGAAGGCCGCCGTGCCCCGAGGCACGGGGACAAGGTCGAACTGGACGGCAAGGTTGTGGGCAGCGTGACTTCCGGCACTTTTGCTCCCTCCTTAGGCTATTCCATTGCCTTTGCCTGGGTCAGCGCCGACGCTGCCGATGCCGGGGCCTACAATATTGCTACAGCCAGGGCCAGCCTGCCTGCCAAAACGGTGCAGCTGCCCTTCTACAAAAATGGTACAGCCCGTACCAAGCTTGCTCCCAAGGCCTAGCCATTTAGGGAGAAAGGCAATTATCAAGAGACAAAGCCCTGCCTCCAAATGGAGGCAGGGATAACAATAATACTGACATCATAAGGAGAAATAATCATGAATACACCTGCCGAACTCAAATATTCCAAGAGCCATGAATGGGTCCGCATGGAAGGCGACGAAGCCGTAGTCGGCATCACCGACTATGCCCAGGACGCCCTGGGCGACCTGACCTATGCCGATACCCTGCAGGAGGGTGATGAACTGACCGTAGACGGCGAATGCGGCTCCCTGGAATCCGTGAAGGCCGCCAGCGACCTGTTCTCCCCTGTTGCCGGCAAGATTACTGCCGTCAACGGCGAGCTTGCCGACGCTCCCGAACTCATCAACTCCGATCCCTACGGCAAGGGCTGGATCTACCGCGTGAAGGTGACAGAAGTCTCCCCCGAACTGCTTGATGCCCAGGCCTACGACGCCCACTGCGCTTCCGAAAGCCACTAGCGGAGGGTAGCATGCCCTATATCCCGCATACATCTGAAGAGCGTGACGCCATGCTCAAGGCAGTCGGCGTCAGCACGCTGGACGAGCTTTTTGCCGACATCGCCCCTGACCTGCGCCCCAAGGCCTTTTTGCCTGAGGAAGGCATGACAGAGCAGGAGGTCCGCAACAAATGCGAACGCCTGGCAGGCAAAAACGCTCAGACTCTGTCTTTCCTGGGTGCAGGATATTATGACCACGGCATTCCTTCGGCCGTGGATGCCCTTTCAGGCCAGTCTGCCTTTGTGACAGCCTATACGCCCTACCAGGCAGAATGCTCCCAGGGAACGCTGCAGGCCATCTATGAGTTCCAGACTGCCGTGGCCCGCCTTCTGGACATGGACTGCGCCAATGCCTCCTTATACGACGGCGGATCTGCCCTGTTTGAGGCCTGCACCATGTGCGTGCGCCAGGCCAGGAACAGGAAGAAGGTTGTCGTGGACGAGGGTGTCAACCCCATCTGGCGCAAGATGCTGGCTACCTATTCCCGCAACCTGCCCATGGAAATCGTGGTCGTGCCCCACAAGAACGGCGCCCCTGACAAGGAGGCGCTCAAGGCTGCCATAGATGCCGACACTGCAGGCGTTGTGGTGCAGAACCCCAACTTCTTCGGTGTTGTCGCCGATTATGCCGATATCTTTGAGGCTGCAAAAAATGCCAAGGCCTTAAGCGTAATCGCCGTCAATCCCGTCATGCAGAGCGTTTTGAAGACGCCCGGCGCCATGGGTGCTGACATCGCGGTGGCAGAAGGGCAGTCCCTGGGCCTTCCCTTAAACTTCGGCGGCCCCTACTTAGGGCTTATGGCCTGCAAGAAGGCCATGGTCAGGCAGATGCCAGGCCGCCTTGTGGGCCGTACCCAGGACAAGGAAGGAAGGACTGGCTATGTGCTGACCCTGCAGGCCAGGGAACAGCATATCCGCCGTGCCAAGGCTACCTCCAATATCTGCTCCAACCAGAGCCTGTGTGCCTTGCGCAGCCTTGTGCATCTCTCTCTGCTTGGTCCCGACGGCCTTGTCGATGTGGCTGAGAACAGCATAGCCAGGGCTCATGAGGTTGCCGAAAGGCTGGCTGCCATTCCTGGCGTACAGCTTCTGAACGACCAGCCCTATGCCAATGAAGTGGCCCTGCTTTTGCCTGTCAGCGCTTCTGCCGCTGTCAGCCGCTGCATGAACAGCGCCCATCACACTGTTCCCGGCTATCCCGCAGGCCGTGCCTACCAGGGCATGGAAAACGTCCTTATTGTCGCCTGCACGGAAAAGCAGAGTTCAGCCAGTGTGGAGACGCTTGCCCGTGATCTCGCCCGTGCCATTGCCGATGTCAGGGCTGATGAAGCCTATAAGGCGAGGGGGTAGAGAAGATGCAGACCATATTTGAAAAATCTGTTCCCGGGCGTCACTGCAAGGGCATAGGCCCCAAGCCTTCTGCAAAAAAGGCCAAGGACTTTCTGCCTGCAGATCTGTTGCGTGCTGAAAAGCCCAAAATGCCCGAGTGCTCCGAACTGGACGTGGTGCGCCACTTTACGCAGCTTGCAGGACGCAACTACAGCGTAGATGCGAACTTCTATCCCTTGGGATCCTGCACCATGAAGTACAACGCCAGGATCAGCGAGGAAGTTGCAGCCCTTGCCGGCTTTAACAGGGCGCATCCCATGCAGGCCCTGCTTGATAACGGCAAGAGTAGCCAGGGAGCCATGCAGTGCCTCTATGAGCTTGAGAGGAGCCTCTGTGCCATCACCGGCATGAAGGGCTTCACCCTGCAGCCCATGGCCGGTGCCAACGGCGAGTTCACCGGCGTGTCCGTTATTGCCGCCTATCACCGCGCCAAGGGACGTGACCGCCGCATCATGCTGATTCCTGATGCAGCCCACGGCACCAACCCTGCCTCTGCGGCCATGGCCGGCTTTACTGTCGTCAATATCGAGTCCAGGGACGGCATGGTGGATCCTTCCGCCGTCAAGGCCGCCATTGACCAGTACGGCGACCAGGTGGCAGGCCTGATGATGACCTGCCCCAACACCCTGGGCCTGATGGAACTGCACCTCAAGGAAATTGTGGCCCTGCTGCACGGCATTGACGCACTCCTGTACTACGATGGCGCCAACATGAACGCCATCCTCGGCAAGATGCGTGTCGGCGATGCCGGCTTTGACGTGGTGCACCTCAACCTGCACAAGACCTTTGGCACGCCTCATGGCGGCGGCGGTCCTGGTGCAGGCCCGGTGGGCGTCTGCGAACGTCTCATTCCCTTCCTGCCCTCTCCCAGGGTGGGCAAGGCTGAGGACGGCAGCTATTACTTCCTGCCTGAGGATGAGCTCAGCATCGGCCATATCGGTCCCTTCTACGGGAGCTTTGGCGTCCTGCTCAAAGCCCTGGCCTATATCTGGCGCCTGGGCGGCGAGGGACTGGAACGCGTGGCTGAATACGCAGTCCTCAATGCCAACTACCTGCGCGTACAACTGAAGGACGTGCTGGACGAGCCCTTTGACCGCCTCTGCATGCATGAGTTTGTGGCTTCTGCGCCGCACGGCATGCATGCCCTGGATATAGCCAAGGGCCTGCTGGAACGCGGCATGCACGCTCCTACCATGTACTTCCCGCTGCTGGTGCATGAATGCCTTATGCCCGAGCCCACCGAGACCGAGAGCAAGCAGACACTTGATGAGTTCTGCGAGCTTTTGCGCGAGATAATCGCCCATGGCAAGGAAGATCCTGCCTGGCTTGAGGAAGCTCCCAGAGGCCTGCCCGTGTCCCGTCTTGACGAGACACAGGCTGCAAGGCAGATGAAGCTGACTGAAGACCTGTAAGCCGTACAACGGCTGCAGCAAAAGAATATAAAGATAAGGAGGCCCTGCACAGCGGGGCCTCCTTTTTTGCGTGCTTTAAGCCTGCACCTTTCCCTGACTGGTGAATGACCAGGTTTCTGGAAAAACGGCCAGGCAGGCAAAAGGCATAAGGCAGAAGCACTGGCCTGCAATACTTTTTTTGCAAGGAAGATATTGGCCATGCCAGATTCTGTAGCGGTCCAAATCAGCATAGACAGAGAGATAAAAGAGCAGGCCGACTTATTGTTTTCCAGTCTCGCTCTCGACATGTCCGGTGCCGTGGATATGTTTTTGCATCGGTGTGCCCTTCGGGGAGGAATTCCTTTTCCAGTCGAAATGCCCCGCTATAACCAGAACGCACGGGATGCCATGAAGGGGGCCAGACGCATCTCAGATGATCCTGCTGTCAAAAGCTATGACAGTCTGGACGATTTGAAGAAGGCTATCAGCGACTGACCATTTATGCCAGTTCAATGCATCCTGCAAAGCAAGTGCGAGAGCGGTATCTGATACTGGCACCAGAAAACAAAGAGCCACAAAAAAGCGCCGCAGGGTCTGCACGATGACCTTGCGGCGCTTCTATATGGCTTGGGCTTATGGGGATTTCAGAGGAATTGCTGGGAAGGTTTCCCGGCTAGACGGCTTCTTCGCCTCTTTCGCCTGTCCTGATGCGGATGCTTTCCAGGACGTTTGAAACAAAGATTTTGCCGTCGCCTACGTGTCCGGTCCTGGCTGCGACGATGATGGCCTCGATGATTTTGTCAGCACTGGCATCGGCGCACACAACCTCGATGCGGACCTTGGGCAGGAAGTCAACCCTGCGGGTTGTTGCCCTGTAGACTTCCGTGTGACCGTGCTGGCGTCCGAAACCGCGGATTTCCGTGTAGTTCATGCCGTTGACGCCCATGTCGGTCAGGGCCTTCTTCACCTTGTCAAATACGCTGGGGCGTATAAGAGCCTCTATCTTCTTCATTGCTTTGTCTCCGTTGTTAGTGAGCTGAACAGAAAACTTGTTCTTTATGGACTTTCAGGAAGAAAGCCTGGTGACTAGATATTGTAGCCACGTTCGTTGTGCAGGTTAAGATCCAGGCCGGAGACTTCTTCGTCTGCTGTAGCTCTGATACCGATTGTGGCATTGACCACAGCCAGGATAAGACGGCTTACGATGTACACATACACCCAGGTGCCAACCACGGACACAGCCTGAATTCCAACCTGGGCGGGGTTGCCTGCGAGCAGTCCGTCAACACCGTTGACGCTGGCCACGCAGAACACGCCTGTCAGGATAGCGCCCACTGTACCGCCGAAGCCGTGGATACCGACAACGTCGAGGGCATCGTCATAACCGAACTTGGTCTTGAGCATTACGCCGCCGTAGCAGGCAACGCCGCCCACAAAGCCCATGATGATAGCAGCACTAAGAGGAACAAAGCCGGCAGCAGGTGTGATGCAGACCAGGCCTGCAAGGGCGCCAGAGGCAGCACCAAGGGAAGTGGGCTTGCCGGTACGAATCCATTCAACCAGGAGCCATCCGACGATACCGAAGGCAGTGGCGATGTGGGTGGTAGCAAAAGCGTGGGCAGCGAGGTCGCCGGCACTAAGGGCGGAACCGGCATTGAAGCCGAACCAGCCGAGCCACAGGAGGCCGCAGCCAAGCAGGGTCATGGGCAGGTTGTGAGGGCCTTCGCTGGAAAGACCAGATTCAAGACGGGGTCCGAGGGCCTGGGCACAGGCCAGGGCAGCTGCACCGGAAGCCATGTGAACAACAGCGCCGCCTGCAAAGTCAATGGCACCGAGCTGGGCCATCCAGCCGCCGCCCCACACCCAGTGGGCCATCGGGCAGTAGGCAAATATCAGCCACAGGCCGGAGAAGAGGAGCATGGCAGAGAATTTCATGCGCTCAGCATAGCCGCCAGAGATAAGAGCCACGGTCAGGCAGGCAAACATGCACTGGAACATGAAGAAGGTGGCATGGGGAAGGTTCTCGGCAGCAGGTGCTACTGTTCCGGTGATACCGTTCATCATGAAGTAGCTGAAGTCGCCGATGATACCGCCGGTATCATTGCCAAAGGCCAGCGTGTAACCAACGATAATCCAGATAACCGTTCCCAGAGCCAGGGAAGCGTAGCTGTGCATGGTGGTTGAAAGCACGTTCCTGGAACGAACCAGACCGCCATAGAAGAGGGCCAAAGCCGGCGTCATAACAAAGACCAGGCCGGCACAGATAAGTATGAAAGCATTATCAGCAGCGTTCATGTGACATTTCCTTACAAGTAACCTCTAATGGGACCGGACTTTTCGTTGTCGTCACATTGTCGGACACGTTCCGGATTGCCTGGTATAATGCACAGAGCGTGCCAAAGCCTGCTGTTATGGGAAAGAAATTTTGAATTTTTTATTTTAATCCTTTTATTTCAAGTAGTTACGTCTTCTGGCTGCCTTTTGTCCCAGTTTGGAGCCGTACAGACGGGGATACAGAAAAAACTGTGTTTTATAACATTTTTGTAATTTTATGCCTGATTATGCCCTGAAATACCCTTTTGCGGCAGTATAAAAATTGCCGGAACGTGGCTGTATTGCTAGGTGTTTTATAAAAATACATTTTTGTATTAAATTTACTCTTCTTGTGCGGCAGGGTGCAGGATACAGGCTTTTTATATGGTATTTTCTGAAAATTGACTGATTGACTAATGAATAACGGCTGTTAAAATTCTACATTTTTGTAATAAACATATGTTTGGGACAAAGGCCCGGGAAAGCCAGGCCATGGCCAGGGCCAGATATTGGGCGGCATCACGCAGCGGCAGAGCAGGATGGCGCTTTGAGCAGACTGGCAATGGGCGCGGCAGTATATGCCCTGTCCTGATAATTCTCTTTTATGGGAAAATAGGCTAATGATAGTGCATTGCTACAGTACTGGTCCTGTATCCCTTAAAGAAAGGGACTGGTTCTGCGGCTGCCGGAGCGGCTGTTATTTGTCTGTGGCCTGATTTGTGCTGTAACCTTTTACTGCGGGGCACTCTCATCCCCCTTGCGAGCAAAGTATGTCTTCTATTGACTGGAACAAAAAGCAGTGTGTCGTGCTTGACCTTGACGGAACTGTCTACCTCGGGAACATTCCCATCCCTGAATCTGTCGCTGCCATACAGCGCAACTGGGACAGGTTCGCCTTTCATTTCCTGAGCAACAATACGTCGCACTCGCCGGATTCCTATGTCACAAAGCTCAATAAAATGGGGATTCCGGCCCGCCTGGACCAGTTTCTCTGCCCCACAACGCCCCTGGTCGATTATCTGAAGGAAGAGGGGATAGGCACAGCCTATGTTGTAGGCAATAGCCTCTTCAAAAAGGACCTTGCTCAGCGCATGCCAGAGCTGAAACAGCAGGAAGAGGGGGCAGAGTGTGTCATCCTGGCCTATGACACAGAGCTTACCTATGAGAAGCTGGCCCGCTCAGCCCTTCTGCTGCAGAAAAAAGAGGTACGTTTTTTTGCTACTCATCCTGATCTTGTCTGCCCGTCCCCTGAAGGCCCCCTGCCTGATGTAGGGAGCTTCCTCTCCTTATATGAGACTGCTACCGGCAGGCGCCCTGAAAAGATATTCGGCAAGCCAAGGACAGAGGTCCTTGAGCCTGTCTTCAAAAAGTATCCCAGGGAAGCGGTTGTCATGGCAGGGGACAGACTGAGCACGGACAAAAAGCTGGCTGAAAATGCGGGCATAGACTTTATCTGTGTCCTAAGCGGCGAGGCGACTGCTGAAGACGTGCAAAAGGAAGAAAGGCAGCCAACGGTACTTGTGCCTACCCTTGGCCATGCCATGCCGTAGGCGGCTTAAAACACAAAAAAAACACAGCATCCTTTCATCTGCCTGGCCCAAAGGGCAGATGAAAGGATGAGCGCACTGCCTCCTGCTTTTTCCTGGCTGGTTAAAGAGAGGGTATCGTATGCTTATGCAAAATGAGCCTGTCGTCATGGAGGAAAGCGTAAGGGATTTGCCTGTCGGGATATCTGCATTTGGCAGCATTAGAAATCGTAACCTGCTATACGCAGACAAGACAGATTTACTATACGCTATGCTAAAGAAATATAGCCGTATATGTATCTCACGTCCTCATAGATTCGGAAAATCTCTTTTACTATCAACATTAGAAGCTTTGTTTTCAGGACAGACAGAATTATTTAAAGATTTAAAAATAGAAAAGCTATGGACAGATACTAATACATATCGCATAGTTGCTCTTGATTTCTCAGAGGTACAATATAAAAATACTGCTGCTGAAATGCAAGCTAGATTTAATGAGCTTTTAATAACAGGCTTTGAGAATGCAGGTTTTGTCTATAAAGAAAATAGCATGTCTTTGATTTCTCAGCTAAGCTCATGGCTGTACAAGCAAGATGGAGATATCGTCTTACTGATTGACGAATATGATGCTCCGCTTGTTTCAAACATGCACAATGACGGGCTGTTTAATTTTGCAAGGCAGATGACTGCCGAGTTTTTTGCTACCGTCAAAGCCAGAGACAAGGCCTTTCGCCTGGTTTTTATGACAGGAACTGCAAAATTTGCCAGGGCTGGTGTTTTCTCAGGCATGAACCACTTGCAGGATATTTCCTTAATGCCTGAATTTGGCACATTGCTTGGATATACGGAGGCAGAGCTCAGGCAGTACTTTGGCTGGTATTTAGAGCAGTCTGCCAGAGTCCGCCAGGAAACGGTACAAGAGCTTCTGGACAATATGCGCAGGATGTATGGCGGCTTTTGCTTCGATAACAGAGCTGAGACACATGTTTTTGCTCCATGGTCGGTGTTATGCTTCCTGTCTGACAGTTCTGGAATGCTGGATAATTACTGGTTTGACAGCGGCAATCTGTCTGTCATACGCAGCCTTATGCGGGCCGGAGTACTTGCAAAGCCGGAGATGTCACAAGGAGAATGTACTGTTTCGCTCAAGGAACTGCAGGGCAGCCACAGTGTTGAGGATGTTAATGCTGCCGCCTTGATGTTTTATGCCGGATGCCTGACCATTAAGGACGTTGACAGAAATGGTGCTACAGCCACGCTGGCGTATCCCAATAAGGAAGTGGCTTTTTCTGCGGAAATGGGCAGAGTACAGCAGGCGCATGTATATCCGGACAGTAACCAGAGCATGTGCAAAAGCAACGTTTGAATTTGAGTATCGGATGAACTATAAGAACGCTTTCTTGCGTTTTTCAGGTTGCGGTTGCTTTTCTTATCAGCAAGCCGTACCACCAATATATATGATATCAGAAGCGGCAAAACTATTGCAGCCGTCCGGTTTTTCCGCTTCCCAGAGGTGTGAATAGTGAAAGAGACTACTGTTGTTATTATAGGTGGCGGTGCTACCGGAGCAGGCCTTCTCAGGGACCTTTCCATGCGCGGCGTGCCTGCCGTGCTCTTTGAAAAGGGCGGACTGTGCCACGGTACAAGTTCCCGCTTTCATGGTCTTTTGCACAGCGGCGGCAGATATGCAGTTTCCGATAATGAGGCTGCTTCCGAGTGCATCAGGGAAAATGCCATTCTGCGCCGCATAGGTGCCGGCTGCATCCATGAGACGGAAGGCTTTTTTGTGCTGACCGAGGAAGACGACCCCTCGTATGTATCGAGCTGGGTTGCTGGCTGCAGCAAGGCCGGAATCGAGGCCAAAGAACTCGATCCCAAGGAAGCACTGCTCCTTGAGCCGGGCCTTTCCCCGTCCATGAAGAGGGTGTTTCAGGTGCCTGATGCCGCAGTGGACGGCTTCAGGCTGGTGCTCCACAATGCCATGAGTGCCGAGCGCTATGGCGGCACCTTTTATACCTATCACGAAGTGCTGGGCATTTTGTCTGAAAACGGGCGTGTCACCGGCGTCGAGGTCCGCAATACGCACACAGGCGAGACAATGCGCATTGCCTGCAAGATGGTTGTCAATGCAGCCGGTTCCTGGAGCGCCAGGGTTGTAAAGAGCTCAGGCATCCATCTGCCCTTAACGCCTGACAAGGGAACGCTTATCGTCTTCAACAGGCGCATTACAAACCACGTGGTCAACAGGCTCCACAAAAGCGGCGATGGCGACATCTTTGTTCCCAACGGCTCTGTGACCATACTGGGTACGACATCGCAGACTGTGGATGATCCGGCTGATTTCAGCACCACCACAGACGAAGTGCTGCGCCTGCTGGATTTGGGCAGGCCCTTGTTCCCTGCCATTGACTCCTACAGGATATTGCGTGTCTTTGCCGGAACCAGGCCCCTGTATACCCCAGGTCCCGATGCAGGCCGAGCCGCATCCAGGGGCTTCCATATCAGCGACCATGCAGAAGACGGCCTGTCGGGCCTGCTGACCATCTTTGGCGGCAAGCTCACCACCTACAGGCTTATGGCCGAGAAAATGGCCGACATTGTCTGTGCAAAGCTTGGCGTGACAGCACAGTGCCGTACTGCAGACGAGGCTCTTGTTCCCGAGCCTGAGGCCTGGGCACAGTCCTCTGCAAAGACAATCTTCCTGCCCCAGAGCATAGGCCTTGTTGCCGACAGGCTGGGCGACGATTTTGTCTCCTGCGTGAGAAACACAGAGTGCAGGGGCCAGAAGAATCCCATGGTCTGCGAGTGCGAGATGGTCTCCATGGCAGAACTGCTGCATGTGGCCTCCCAGCCCTCCACCCATTCCCTGACAGACGTGCGCCTAAGGACAAGGCTTGGCATGGGAACATGCCAGGGAACGTTCTGCGGCCTGCGTGCGACTTCTGCCCTGGTTGAGCACGGCATAGTCTTTGGCAATCCCCTTGAGGACATGCGCAGCTTTGTCACCGAGCGCTGGAAGGGCACAAGGGCTGCCTGGTGGGGACAGCTTGCCAGGGAAATGGAACTGGCAAGAGTAATGTACTCCTCTGTCTTTGACAGCAGGGACGATGTTCCTGCCGTCAGCTCTCCTGATGCTGTGCCCGAAGCCAGGAAGGAGCAGGTATCTTCCGCTCCTGTCCTTTCCTCAAACGTAAGCGATACAGTGGTCGTAGGTGCCGGCCTGTCCGGTTCGTTTGCAGCCCTGCTTGCAGCAAAGGCCGGCAAAAAGGTGACCCTGATAGCCAAGGGTGCAGGAGCCCTGGCCATAGGTGCTGCAACTATTGATGTGCTTGGCTGCACCGGGAAGGGCAAGGTACAGGGCAATCCTCTGGACCATCTGGGCGACCTTGGAAAGACGCATCCCTATAACCTTACAGGACGCCAGACTACAGAAGAGGCTCTTGCCAGGTTTGTGGAAGAGACCGGAAAGAGGGGCTGGCCCATGATCGGGCTTGATGGCTCAGATCTTTGCAACCATCTCCTGCCCACAGTCCTTGGAACAGAAAAGATCTCTGCCCTCTATCCTGCCTCCCTTGATCCGGCCCCGCTCCTTGCAGCGAGCAAGATTCTTGTCTGCGGCATCGAGGGCTTAAGGGACAGCATGCCCGGCATGGCTGTCCATACCCTGCGCAATAATCCTGCCTTTGCCGGAAAAAAGATTGCCCACTGCTGGCTTCCCACCCCGTGGCAGGGAACCTACCGCGTGGAGACGGCACTGGATGTGGCAAGGGCCTTGCAGTCATCCATTTGCGAGGACTTTATGCGTGCGCTTGGCAAGGCTGCCCAAGGCTATGATGCAGTGTTGCTGCCTGCTGTCTGCGGCATACAGCCGGATCTCTCCATATGGAGCAGGCTGTGTGCGGCTGCTGGCTGCCCGGTAGTCGAAATGACGGGCCTGCCGCCAGGAGTAACCGGCATGCGCCTTGGCAAGCTTTTGCAGGATGCCCTGGCAGGAGCAGGCGTAACCGTGCTTGAAAACACGAAGGTCACAGGCTTTGAGCAGGAAGGCGGCCGCATGACGGCCCTGCGCACAACCCATGAGGACGGCGAGCGCCGCTATGTTGCAGATCAGTTTGTAATCGCTACAGGCGGCATAGTCAGCGGCGGCCTGGAAATACATCCCGGGCTGGCCAAGGACAGCGTCCTGGGCGTGACAACAGCCCTGCCCGGGGACACGGCCAAGTGGGCCCTGCCGGATCCCCTTGGACCGCAGGCCTTTGCCCTGCTTGGCATGCCGGTTCTGAAGACCCTTGAGCCGACACTGGACGGCCAGGAGCCGTACTTAAGCAATGTCCGCTATATCGGGCGTGCCATAGCCGGACAGGATTCTGCTTTTGAGCGCAGCGGCAACGGCATTGCCATAGCAACGGCCTATGCTGCTGTTATGAAGCCGTGGCTGTAGGAGGACGTGCAGGATGAATACCAAGAACAAAAAAATGCCTGTGGGCGTTGATCCCGATGCCTGCATAGCCTGTACTACCTGCACAGTCTTCTGCCCCGTAGCCGCTGTGTCAGGAGAATTTCTGGGCCCCAAGATGATAGGCCCTGCCTATGAGCGCTTCCGCCTCTCAGGGCTTGAGGAAGACAAGTCCTTAAGCTACTGCTCCAACTGCAAGAACTGCGACATCTCCTGCCCCCAGGGGGTCAGCATTGCCAGCATCAACATGGTGGCCAGGGCTAAGCAGTATGAGAAAAAGCATCCCCATTTTCTCAGGGACTGGATTGTCAGCCATGCAGAGACAGTATCCTCCCTTATGTGCTGCACCCCTGCCAGCCTCAACAACAAGCTGATCAGCCTGCCCCTTGTCCGCAAGTTCATGGACTATATTGGCATTTCAAAGGGAGCACCCATGCCTCCCTATGCCGCAAAAAGGTTCAGGAAAAGGATTAAGGAACTGAACCAGGTGGCGACAGGCAGGACAGTTGCCTTCTTCCCCGGCTGCTATGTGGATCTCTATGATGCAAAGGCCGGCGAGGACCTGGTATGGCTGCTTGGAAAAGCCGGGTACAAGGTCGTGATACCCGACGAGTTCCGCTGCTGCGGCGTGCCAATGATAGCCAACGGCTTTATGGACGATGCCAGAAAGAATGCAGTCCGCAACCTTGCCGCCATGCGTTCCATGGCAGAACAAGGCATTCCGGTGATAACGGCCTGCCCTTCCTGCGAGCTTATGCTCAAGGAAGAAATTCCGACCTTCTTCCCTGAACTGGCAAAAGAAGGCATGCCCGTCATCCGCGATGCCCAGGAATTTGTCCTGAATGAGATACATGAAGGCAGGCTTGCCATCAGCCTTAAAGAGACGCAGGAAAAGGTTATCTACCATGCGCCCTGCCATATGCGTGCCTTGGGCATAGGGCTTCCCGGATATGAGCTTCTGCGGGAACTTGGCGTTCCTGTTCAGGCTGCCAATGCCGGCTGCTGCGGCATCTCTGGCAGCTACGGCTTCAAGAAGGAAAAGCATGACGTGGCCATGAAGGTCGGTGCCGAGCTTTTTGACGCTGTCAGGAAAAGCGGTGCCTCCTATGCGGCAACTGAATGCGGTACCTGCCGCCTGCAGATTACAGGGGCAACAGGCATTCCTTCGCTGCATCCTTTCAGCCTGATACGCATGCTGGCTAAATAAAGGCTTTCCCCCTGCAAGGGGCTGATATGAATACAAAAGAGCAGGCTACGGATGGTTCCGCAGCCTGCTCTTGCATTAAAAAAGGAAATTTAAGCAGGGGACAGCAGTCCGGCAACAAAGCTGCTTTGCGGCCTGCCTGCTAATTGCTTGAGGTCCTGAGCAGCTGAGCCTGCTTCTTGGTTTCTTCCGTCAGAAAGCCTATTGCACTCAGCCTGCTCATGGAACCGTCAGATGTGTTATAGATATAGTCGGACATGCCTTCCTTGTACTGTATCCATGCCCTCTGGGCCTTTTTCAGGTTCGCCTTGCACTCGGGAGTGCCGTTCTCCTCGCAGTTTTTCATTGCCTTCTTGTAGTTCTTGTTGAGGATATTGTCCCAGAACTTATAGGCAGAATCGTAGCACGCAACCATGTCTGTTGTTGCACTGCTCCGGTTCATGCAGGCATTGAAGCCAGGGGCCAGTTCCTCTTCTGCTGCCAGGGCGGCAGAAGGTGCTGCCCTGCCGGCTATAAGCAGTCCACACATAACAAATTTTGCTGTCAAAAGTCTGATATTCATAGGTATTCCTCTTTGGCGGAGGACCAGGACAAAGCTCTCAGCCCTCATTATGCAGTATGGGATGTATCTCAAAAAAACACGGGGTGTAAGCTAAAATTGTACAGCAATCTGCAGATAAAGTGGTGCTTTTCAGGAAAAATGTCAATATAGTTGCATATGTCGTGCATGTGCTGCATAGTGAGTTTTGTACAGAAGCCCTGCTGTTATGGGGAATTTCATAGTGAATTGCTATGTTTTCTCTGGCAATACATGCTCCTTTAATTTTCTCTCTGGCAATTGTTTGTCAGGAGCAAGCTGTTTTGCCATGCAGGGGCTGTATTGTTTCCTGCAGTTCAGGATTTTTCCGTGCCGGACGGCAGAACTGCAGTATGCAGTACAATCATCACAGGCTGGTTTTTGCATAATAATATTCCGTATAATGGAATATGTGCGGCATATTTTGTCACCAGACAGGGGACCATCACCGGTTGGCATTGCCCTGAATGAGGCAGCGCACCTGTGGGATTTAAAACAGGATGAGCCCGGCCACGGCAGGCTGATCCGTTTCTCAGCCTTATGCAGGAAACATGCAGGATGTTCAGCACAGGGTGAGGGACTTTGCTGAACTGTCTGAAAACAAGCCGGCCGCATCGGATATGCGGCGGTGAGGACATATTGCCATGTGTCTGACCGGTATCTGTATAGTATTTTAAGAGAGGTGATCTATGAAACGAGCCATCGCTTTTGCAATTCTGTTCCTTTGCACATTTTTTGTTGCGCACGTGCAGGCTGAAGATTTTGATAGCTACTTCTATGCCTTGTATTTTGGAGGCGAAGAAATGCAACCGCTTGCCTGGGGAAGCAAGGTTGATTTTTATCCTCAGGAAAATGTTTTTAAGATAACAAACTCTGAAGAAACAATGACCGTAAATAATGATGAAAATCTGCTAGTGCTGTGTGAGGCAGGACGTTTTGAGGTAGGCAAAAATGGTTCATTAACGTTTGTTATTGATGTCTATAATCATAAAGATTTGAAAGTAAATAATACAAGCGTCAAAGTAGACTGGGTACGCGACGAAGAAGGCTGTTATTATTCTACTGATGTTGTAGAAATAGAGGCATTGGCTCAAAAATATGGATTTAAGAAGTATCTTACAGGAGTAAATCCGTTTTATCAGGGGCAGTAGCCGCCTGTCATGTTGCCAGATTATTGCTGGCTGGGCTGGTAAATGAACTCTGGAGAGTAGGGCTAGAAATGCCTCTTTGCCATTGTATTTCTGCTAATTAGGTTCATTTTTTGTATCTACTCAGCTATAGCGGCATGGTAGCTATACCTATTGCCTTTATCGTGA
>JAUMVQ010000204.1 GCA_030530085.1 Desulfovibrionaceae bacterium
CGGCACGGATGACAATACCAGCGACTATATTTCCGAAGGGCTGATGCGCTCTGTCTTAAGTGCCTCAAAGACTGCCATCCACAATCCTTCTGACTACACGGCCAGATCCAACCTCATGTGGACGGCCAGCTGGGCCCTGAACTCCCTCATAGGCCTTGGCAAGAAGGGCGACTGGATGGTGCACAAGATGGGACATGCCATAGGTGCCTGGACCAATGCGAGCCACGGCATGACCCTCTCAAGCATAGTCCTCCCCTATTACCACTTTGTGCTGCCCTACGGCCTGGCAAGGTACAGGCGCTTTGCCATGTCAGTCTTTGACGTTGCAGAGAACGGGCACACTGACTTAGAGATTGCAGAAGAGGGCCTGAATCGCATGGAAGAATGGATGCGCTCTCTAGGCCTTGTCATGAACCCTGCAGACCTTGGCGTAACATATGATATGCTTGACGGCATAGCAAACAGCACAGTCCTCCTTGATGCCGGCTACAAGAAGCTTGAGAGACAGGACGTCAGAAGCATCCTTGAAAGCGCCATGCACTGGCAAAAATAGCATCTCCATACTGCTTAAGGCAGCCATCATGGGTTGTATCATGAGGCCTTTTGGGGGCAGGGAACGATTATTAGCTGGCGCATAGCCTGCCAGCACTCTGCCCCAAAAGGCCAAGCCATGCTTTTTACACCATAAAAACAAATAGTTGGCTCATTATAATAAAAACTGATCGCTTGCCAACAGGATCAATTTTGTAGTATGAACGCAAAATCGTTTGTCCTGCCGAGCAGACTGCCTGGCAGGACTGGCAACTGCTTGAAATCAGGAAATTTCCTGCTCCAACGCTGCCATGCGTATCCCCCCGTCGGATTGAGGATTTGCCATACCGGGAATCCCCTTCAGGTACAATACATGATTTCAGAAAATCAGTTTACTGTTCTCCATGCCTGCAAAAAGGCTCCGGGACTGTCCCTGGAAGAACTGTCTGCAAGGACAGGGCTTGCCCCGGACACAGCCCTTGCCACAGTGGAAAAGCTGGCTGCAGACGGCCTCCTTACTGTCAATGACTACTGCCTGACTGCTGAGGGGGATGCGGCTCTTGCTCCCTTCAAGGTTGACAATGCCGTCATCATGGCGGCAGGCCTCGGCAGCCGCTTTGTGCCCCTGTCCCTGGAAAAGCCCAAGGGCCTCTACAGCGTCAGGGGCGAGGTGCTGGTTGAGCGGCAGATACGCCAGCTTCAGGAAGCAGGTGTTCGCGACATCACCCTGGTTGTCGGCTACATGAAGGAACAGTTCTTCTATCTGCAGGAGAAGTTCGGGGTGAAGCTTGTTGTCAATCCTGACTACTTCCGTTTTAACAACACTTCCACCCTCATGCTGGTCAAGGACCGCCTGGCCAATACCTATATCTGCTGCTCGGACAACTACTTTACCATCAATCCCTTTGAAAGCCATGTGTACCGGGCCTACTATGCGGCGCGCTATGCAGAGGGCAAAACAGACGAGTACTGCCTTGACCTGGATGCTGACGGACGCATCAGGAAGGTGAGTGTTGGCGGCAGCAACTGCTGGTTCATGGCAGCCCAGGTCTTTTTCTCCAGGGAATTCTCAGAAAAGTTTGTTCCCATCCTTGAAAGGGAATACGCCCTTGAGCCCACCAAGCATGAGCTCTGGGAAGACGTCTATGCCAGGCATACGGACACCCTTTCCATGTACATCAGAAAGTACGATGCCGGCATATTGCAGGAATTTGACTCCCTGGACGATTTGCGCCTTTTTGATCCCTACTACATCAACAATTGCGACTCAGCCATCCTCAAAAACATCTGCAACTACTTCTCCTGCAAGCAGGAAGACATCAGCGACATCCGCCCCCTCAAGAAAGGGCTGACCAACGTTTCGCTGCGCTTCACCCTCAATAACCAGAAATACATTTACCGCCACCCCGGCGTTGGCACGGAAGAGTACATCAGCAGGCAGAACGAATACCGTTCCATGCAGACTGCCGAAAAGCTGGGGCTGGACAAGACCTTTTTGTACATGGACGTACAGGAAGGCTGGAAGTTAAGCCGCTACATCGAAAACAGCAGGATCATGGACTACCACAACGAGGACGACGTCAAAAAGGCCCTGAGGCTGGTGCGCAAGCTGCACGATGCCAGGGTGCCTGCTGACTATGAGTTCAACATGTGGAAGATGTGCCTTGGCTATATCGACAAGATACAGAAGCGCGGCAGGGCTGACTTTGCCGACTTTACGCAGCTTTTTGAAAGGATGCGCGAAGTCTACAACTTTGCCGAAAGCGACGAGTGCCCCAAGGTGCTCTGCCACTGCGACACCTATGCTCCCAACTTCCTTGTCCACGATGACGAGATAGAGCTGATTGACTGGGAGTACTCAGGCAGCGACGACCCCTGCGCAGATCTGGGCACCTTCATCTGCTGCTCTGACTACAGCTATGACGAGGCCATGCGCGTCATTGCCCTCTACTACGGCCATACGCCGACCACGCAGGAACTGAGGCATGCCATAGCCTATGTGGCCATTGCAGCCTACCAGTGGTTCTTGTGGGCCATCTACCAGGAAAGCATGGGCAAGAGCGTCGATGACTACCTGCTGATCTGGTACCAGAGCGCAAAGCTGTACGCCGAAAAGGCGCTTGAGATGTACCGCTAGGCTGTACGGCTTTTAGTCTGTACTTGAACCTGTCCTTTGCAGGCTCTGAAAGCACGGCCTGCATCTTTGCGAGGATTTTTCCATGCAATATGTCGGTGACGCTGTCATCTATATTATCATGTGCTGCGCCCTTATTGGCGCAGTCTGTTCCATCCTGGATGAATCAAGCCCCACAGGCCAGCAGTTTCTGGAGGGCATAGGCTCCATTGGCGCCATCTTCCTGCCTGTGGCAGGCATCATGGCCTCTGCTCCCTACATCACGGCCTTTGTGACCAGTGTCTTTACGCCCATGTTTGACGCCGTAGGCGCCGATCCCAGCATGGCTGCCACTACCTTTATTGCCGTGGACATGGGCGGCTACCAGCTGGCCTTTGATCTGGCCAAGACCAAGGAATCCTGGATTATGGCCATGATGACCGGCTATATGGCTGGTGCCACCATAGTCTTCTCCATCCCCGTGGCCCTGAAGATGATAGCAAAGGAAGACAGGCCCTGCCTGGCCCTGGGCGTCATGTCAGGCCTGCTGGCCATTCCCTTCGGCGTCCTGGTCTCAAGCCTCATCATTGCAGCCACTTCCCCTGAGGTGCGCAGCATTATCGCCACCACAGGCGTTGCCGACTACAGGCTGCAGCTCACCATGCTGCAGATTGCGCACAACCTTGTGCCCCTTGCCATCATCTGCGGCCTGCTGGCCTTAGGGCTGCTGCTCATCCCTGACCGCATGATCCGCGGCTTCATCATCCTTGGCAGGCTTATGGATGCAGCCTTGCGCCTGGTCTTTGTGTGCTGCGTCATAGAGTACTTTACCGGCATCTTCTCCAAGATCCTGGGCGGCTGGGGCTTTGAGCCCATCATTGCCGATGACAAGGACATCAACAGGGCCCTGGAAATCTCAGGCTACATCGGCATCATGCTCTGCGGCGCCTTCCCCATGGTCTACCTCATCAGGACCAGGCTGGCCAGGCCCCTGGGCTGGATCGGCAAAAAGGTGGGACTTTCCGCTGACTGCACTGCCGGCATCCTGGCAGCCTCTGCCAACGTGCTGGCCCTCTTTGCCATGGTGCGCAAGCTTGAGCCTGCCGACAAGGTGAGGACCATTGCCTT
>JAUMVQ010000205.1 GCA_030530085.1 Desulfovibrionaceae bacterium
TTCCGTTTTGCCAATAAAGCACCCTCCATGCAGGCGATTACTGACCATATCAGCAGAGCCCAGGCACCGGCATAAACAGAGACAAAACTCTCCATCTGACTGGCTGATCCCAGGTCAGAACTGACTTATGGGCACAGCGGATGTGGCTGGATGGCGTAAAGCAGTGAATGCTGTACGCAAGCAGCCACGTCCGCTGCTTTTTTTATACGGTCTGCCAGCAGTCAGGATGAGGAAGTTTCTGACGACACCCTCGCTGGCATTCAGCCTTCCCATACCTGTCAGAGACAGGCTTCTCCCGCCGCCGGCATAAACCCCTGCCCGGCAGCAAAAAAACACATGCCAGCCTTGACGAAACAAAACTGTTTGATTAATCGATTAGTAACCTTCTATTGTTTTTTTCCACTGTAAGGATAGGCCATGTCCAGCAACAAGAAAGATCTGCTTCTCCAGGTATCCAAGGAACTATTTGGGGAATACGGCTATAATGAAACAACCTTCAAAAGGATAGCGGAAAGGGCCGGCGTTGCTCTGGGCCTTATGACGCATCATTACGGAAACAAGGAAAAGCTCTTTCTGGCCTGCGGCCTTGATGTCCTGAGCGACTTTTACAGCCATCTCAAGGCTGCCACGCAGAACAGTCCCGACGGGCTGCATGCCATCCTGAGCTACTGCAAGGCCTATCTTGACTATTCTGTCGATCCTAAGAGCAACTGGCTTGTCCTGGTACGATGTTCACCCTACTCTGACATGAAGACAAAGTCAGATATGAACATCATGAAGGAAAAATTCCT
Organism: Desulfovibrionaceae bacterium; assembly: GCA_030530085.1. Classification (GTDB taxonomy): domain Bacteria; phylum Desulfobacterota; class Desulfovibrionia; order Desulfovibrionales; family Desulfovibrionaceae; genus Desulfovibrio. The sequence goes on from JAUMVQ010000205.1 coordinate 792, forward strand.
GGAAATTCACCAGATTCTCATTGATGCCATCAACATGGGCCTTAAGGACGGCTCCATTGTCAGGGTTGATCCGGCCCAGACAGCCCTGACCATCGTCTCCCTTATGGTAGGAGTCAACCGCACGCAGGTGCTGACCCCCTATGCCAAGGAAGGCTTTTACGACCATGTGCTGGGCTTTGTGCGCCACGCCATGACGCCGCCGGACCGCAAATAACAAGCGTTAAGCCACGCGCTTTTGCAAAATCAGACAACACGCCAGGCCTGTTTTTTGGTATAAAAAAACGGGCCTGGCTTTTTTTTCTGGAAAACATACAGATTTCTGCGTATAATTCTGCCGTCTGTCAGCCAGTTTTTCTTTCCTGGCAATCCGCCCTGACAATCCGGATCCAGGCCTCACCAGACAACATATTGCAAGACCTTAGTGCTTACAGACAAAACCTTTGGCACAGCCTCTTTTTCACCAGTCACAAAACCTGCCGTGCAGATTAGAAAAGCCTGAAGACAAAGCCGTTCGTGGCAGTTTCTGTTCCAGCAGGCAGGGCAGGACCAATAACACAGGAGTCCGGTCATGGAAGAAAATCAGAACAAGGATACACAGGGCGCAAATCCTGGCAGCGGCAGCAGCGATACTGGAAACGTATCGCAGAATACAGCCAGTCCTGCAGGCGGCGTACAGCCATGCGCAGTAGTCATCCCATGGTACAAGACTCCTGTTTTCTGGATCTCGCTGGTTCTGTTTCTGGGCCTCCTTGTACTTTTCGGACTGCTGCTTCACCAGAAATATCTTGCCGAACAGGCTGCTGCACGCAGCCAGTATGACAATCTTCTGGCCCTGAAGGCAAAAAATGACGCAGCAGAGCAGTATCTGGCCCAGCTTGAGCACCTTCTTGAACTTGACCCTTGTGCCGTAGTTGCTGCCATGCAGGGCATCGTGCCGCCTGAAGGCTATGCCCTTCCGGCTCTTGTGGTGCCTGGCACTGCACCGTCCCAGGGCCAGCAGGCACCCGCAGCACCTTTAACTCCTGCCAATCCCGCCGCTCCTGCAGCACCGGCAGCGCCAGTCACGCCTGATACGCCCGCCACACCTGACACTCCTGCAGCACCTGCTGCTCCCGATGCGCAGAATGCACAGGATAACGATACACCCGGCAAGGCTGACCCGGCTCCTGCCCAGAGTGCAGCCATGCCTGGCAATGTCGCTGAAATGCTCGAACAGGGCACTGTGTTTATCCTTGGGGAGAAAAATGGCGGCATCAGCATGGGGTCAGGCTTCTTCATAACGCCAAGCCACATCATGACCAATGCCCATGTCGTCAAGGGCTGCTCATCTGTATCTTTCACCAACAAGAAGCTGGGAACTGTCAAGAAAGCAAGGGTTGCCATGTTCACCGAAAAAAACGGGCAGGACTTTGCCGTACTGCATACAGCCTCCCCCTGCGACATCACGCCGCTTGTTCTTCTTGACGATCTGGTCAGCCGCACCCAGAAAGTCAGCACCTGGGGCTTCCCCAGTGCTGTGACATATGGTGATCCGAAGCTCCTGGAACTTCTCAGGGGCGATACCACGGCAGCACCGGAGGTGGTGTATTCAGAAGGCACTGTCAACGTTATACAGGACGGAGTACCTCCTCTCATTGTGCATTCAGCCACAGTCTCCCAGGGCAACAGCGGAGGTCCACTGGTGGACGAGCAGGGACGTGTCGTCGGTATCAACACCTTCATCAGAATGGACAAAGAGTCCTACAGGCAGTCGTCACTGTCCATCCCCTCAACTACTATCTGCAAGTTCCTGACAGAAAACGGCATCCCGTATACGCAGGCGCAAAAAGCAGATACAAAATGATTTTTGCACTGAACAAAGTCATGACAAACCTTGAGCGGGAGACAATATGAGTATCCGTTTTGCCACAAGCAGGCGTATAGCTATGCGACCTCTGGCCTGCCAGGGCATTCCTGTGACAGACTGCCACAGCCAGTTAAAAGACTTCTTAATCCAGAACCAGTCCCTGCTGTTCCAAAACGGCATGCTCAATGCCGCCACGTTTCTGGCCGAGCCCATGTCTGATGACAATACCGGGCTTATCGACTGGTATGTCGAAGGAAATGTTGCCCCTGAGCCGTACTCCTCGCTGCCAGCAGAAGAACAGGACAGGGTCAGGAAACTTATAGAAACGTATGCCGTGGCCTTCCAGGAGCTCCTGGATACACAGGGTCCTTCCAGTCCCATGGCTGCAGAAATGCTGACCCTGGCATTGCAGCACCCGAGCTCAGAGGACATGTATGTCTTAGACGGCCTGCCTGTCCTCATCAACTGGGGTTTTAAAGACGGTACGTCAGGCGCAGTCCCTGAAAACATCATGGCCATGGGACCAGGGCATGGCAGAATTCCTCCTGAAAGGCCCCAGAGACAGCCAGAACCAGTAGCAGAGCCAGCCCCCATACCCGGGGCACAGGGCCCCATACCAGAGCCACAGAGGCCCATACCTGTGCCTCCGCAGCCGGCACCAGTGTCTGAGGAACCGCAGAACAGCAATACCAGAAGAATATTTTTTCTTCCCTTAGGCTGCCTGTCATGGCTTTTGCCGCTGCTGCTCCTGCTTCTCCTGCTGTGGCTGCTTCTGGCTTTTTTCGGCAAAGTGCCCGTTCCTCTGCCGGCTACTCTCTTCCATCCGTATGCGTCCTCTGATGCAGGAACAGGCAGGCAGCCATATGCATCCCCTGATGCACGCGGCGGGTATGCCTACCCTGATGCCGGCGGAGTTGTCTACCCTGACGCAGAGGCAGAGAGATCCCGCAAGCTCCTGCAGAGATACCAGGTGCTTCTGGACGGGCTGTCAAGGCATGCCGCCCTTTGTGTGCCCAAAGCAAAGGAGCTCCCCAAGCCTGAGCCGGTTGTGCCTCCTGCCGTAACTCCTGTTCCCGAAGAACCCGTTCAGCCTGCGGTAACGCCTG
>JAUMVQ010000206.1 GCA_030530085.1 Desulfovibrionaceae bacterium
GGTCAGCATCGGCGTACTTGACCTCGCCGTCAGCAGGGGCAACCAGGCAGGCGCCTGAGTCCCTGGCCACGGTCACTTCCATGCCGGTGCCCACAAGGGGACGCTCGGAGCGCAGAAGCGGCACAGCCTGGCGCTGCATGTTGGAGCCCATCAGGGCGCGGTTGGCGTCATCGTGTTCCAGGAAGGGAATGAGGGCAGCAGAAATGGAAACCATCTGGCCGGGAGCCACGTCCATGAGGGTGACTTCTTCCTTGGGAACAACAGTCACATCGCCGCGGGCACGGACGGTCAGATAGTCGTCCAGCAGCCTGCCGGCCTCGTCAACCCTGGCATTGGCCTGGGCAACAACCTGCTCGCCTGTCTCGCGGGTGGCGTCCAGATTGAATATCTCGTTGGTCTTGGTGCAGTCACGCACTACGCGGTAGGGCGTTTCAATAAAGCCGAATTCATTGACCTTGGCGTAGGTCGTCATGGACACGATAAGGCCGATGTTTGGTCCTTCAGGCGTCTCAATGGGGCAGATGCGGCCGTAGTGCGAGGTATGCACGTCGCGCACTTCGAAGCCGGCACGATCCCTGGTCAGGCCGCCGGGGCCCAGTGCGGACAGACGGCGCTTGTGCGTCACTTCGGACAGGGCATTGGTCTGGTCCATGAACTGGGACAGCTGGCTGGTGCCGAAGAACTCCTTGAGCACGGCAGCAACCGGCTTGGGGTTGATCAGGTCATGCGGCATCAGGGTGCTTGTTTCCTGGGAGCTCAGGCGCTCCTTGATGGCACGCTCCATGCGGACCAGGCCAATACGGTACTGGTTTTCAACAAGCTCACCAACCAGGCGCACACGGCGGTTACCCAGATGGTCAATGTCGTCGGGGGCACCGTTGGTGTCCTTCAGGCGGCACAGTTCCCTGATGGCACGGATGATGTCCGAATCCAGTAAGTAGCGGCACGGAACCTTGCCACCCTTGCCGTCGTCAACAAGGCATTCTTCCTCGCTGATGCCAAGACGCTGGTTCAGCTTGTAGCGGCCTACCGGAGAAAGATCGTAGTAGTCCAGGTTGCGGAAGATGTTGCCAAAGAAATTGTTGGCAGCCTCAGGAGTTGGCGGAGAAGAGGGACGCAGGCGGCGGTAGATTTCCTCGCGGGCCTTGATTTCGTCCTCTGCCTTGTCGTTCACAAGGGTGTCACGGATGCTGGAAGAGGTGTGCGTGCCCTTTGTGTGCAGGACAGTGACAGACTTTATACCGGCCTCGCGCAGAGTTTCGAGAAGATCATCGGTAATCTCGTCAGCCATCTGGCCTATGACAGCCCCGGTATTGGGATCGATAATATCATCGCCCAGGAAAAGGCCGAGGATAGTGTCAGGACGCACCTCTATAACAGTCAGGTTCTGGCAGATCTTTTTCCAGTTGCGGACTGTTACGGCCTTTCCTGCCTGCGCAAGCTGATTGCCTTCCTTGTCGAAGACATCGCTGTATGAAGGCTCCTTGTGGAGATAGTCGTCCAGGCCTTCCTTGGTTGCGTATTCGGGCTTCACACCCATAAAGAGTGCATCCGGCTCAAAGACTGCCCCGTCCTTCTTCATTTCCTCGGGAACCTGAAGATAGAAGGTCTCACGTTCCTCTCTGGGATAGAACGTGTCCAGGATGTCTTCCTTGGTCATGCCCATGGCCTTGAACAGGATAGTCGCAGGCATCTTGCGGCGGCGGTCTATGCGTACATAGAGGATATCCTTGTGGTCGAAGTCAAAGTCGAGCCACGAGCCGCGCATGGGAATAACTCGGCAGGAATAGAGAAGCTTGCGTGAGGCATGCGTCTTGCCGCCATCGTGCTCGAAGATAATGCCAGGGGAGCGCTGCAACTGGTTGACGATGACACGCTCTGTGCCATTGACAATAAAGGTGCCTTTTTCCGTCATAAGGGGCAGGGTACCAAAATAGATATCCTGTTCCTTCATATCACGAACAGTGCGCTCGCCGGCTTCATCCGTTTCATACGTTTCAAGACGTACCTTGATGCGGACTGGGGCTTCATAGGTCAGGCCTTTGGAGATACATTCTGCCTGATCGTATTTGGGCTCCTGTACTTCATACCCTTCGAACTGAAGCGAAGCGGTCTTGTTATAATCCTCTATCGGGAAAACAGTGTGGAAAACGCCTTCCAGTCCCACTTCAGGATTTCTGTCCTCGGGCTTGACGCCTTCCTGAAGAAATTTGGTATAACTGGCTAGCTGCAGCGTAAGCAGATGAGGGATGGGCGTTTCGACCTTAATCTTGCCAAACTGCTTAATGAGTTGTCCCATGCGATGATCCTCGAAGGTGGGTTATGAGTCCACGGCGTGCTTGTAATGCAGTACGTAACGTTCAGCCGGGGTAAGCCGCGGATACTCTTCTGCATATGGGCTGGTCACTTGCGTTGGTGCCAAGGCGGTGAGCTGTGCCAGGGACGCTCTTGGCGTATACAAATGCAAAAACGGCGCAAAAAAGCGTCTTCCTGCTGAAATAGATTAGTTCATTGGGAAGGACTACAGCGTCGTAAAATTGTGGAGGGTGTTGAAATTATGATAATCCCTCCTGACATATAGAATCTTAAAACTGGGCAATGTCCCTGACGTAACAGAGCTTATGACTTCTCCCCCTGCCGTATGGCCGGGATTTCCGTGTTATTGTGAATGTATCCTTGTGTCGCCCCAGGGCACTACCCAAAGTACAGACAGCCAAAACCGGAAATGAAAATCCGTGTGTCAGCACGGTGTTAAAAACTAAGCTTTTCTACTTAGCACATAAAATGTTAGATGACAATAATAAAAACGGCAGAAAGGACAAAAAAAAAGTGGAGGCAGTTGCAGAACAACTGCCTCCACAAGAAAATTAAAAGAACTTACTTCACTTCCACGGTGGCGCCGGCTTCGGTCAGCTGCTTCTTGGCGGCTTCGGCATCTTCCTTGGAAACGCCTTCCTTCAGGGTGGAGGGCAGGTTGTCAACCTTGTCCTTGGCTTCCTTGAGGCCGAGGCTGGTCAGGGCGCGGACGACCTTGATGACGGCGATCTTGTTGGCGCCGGCTTCCTTCAGGATAACGTCGAATTCGGTCTTTTCTTCAGCAGCAGGAGCGGCAGCGCCGGCAGCAGGAGCAGCGGCAACAGCAACGGCGGGAGCAGCGGCGGAAACGCCGAACTTTTCTTCGAGTTCCTTGATCAGTTCGGAAAGTTCCAGAACGGACATGGAGGAAATAAATTCAATGACTTCTTCTTTGGTAACGGCCATGGTATTTCTCCTAGGAAATATCTATCTGAGAATGGGTTAAGCTTGTTTGCCTTTCTGCTCTTCAATAGCCTTGAGTGCATAGAGCAGGCCACGCACTGTATTGGCAAGCAGGCTGACAAAGTTGGTGGGTACTGCGTTCATGGTAGCAAGCAGCTGTGCCAGCAGCTGTTCGCGTCCGGGCAGCTTGGAAAGTGCCTCGATATCAGCAACACTCATGGCTTTGCCATCAAGGCTGCCGCCACGGATGACAAGAGTTTTGCTGTCTTTTGCGAACGTGCTGATTGCTTTGGCTACCTGAACAGGATCTTCGAAACCAAGGGCAACACCGGTGTTGTCATGAAATTCATTCTTAACAGCATCGTGTTTGGTGTCGGAGAAAGCAATACGGCCCAGAGTGTTTTTAATGACGTGATATTCGCCACCTGCATTGCGCAGGGCCACTCTCAGGTCGGTCGATTCCTC
>JAUMVQ010000012.1 GCA_030530085.1 Desulfovibrionaceae bacterium
GGTAGTTTTCAAGGCTGGTGCGCTTGATATAGCCGCGCCTGGACAGGGTAATCACCACCTCGTCGTCGGAGATGAGGTCCTCGATGTCTATGCCGTCGGCCTCGTCAGCCACTATTTCGCTGAGCCTCGGGGTGGCATAGGAAGAACGGATGTTCTGTATCTCATCGCGGATAACGCCGCGCAGGATCTCGGGATCGGCAAGAATGGACCTGAAATAGGCAATGTTTTTCTGCAGTTCCTGGTACTCGTTCTCTATTTCTTCACGCTGCAGGCCGGTCAGGCGCTGCAGGCGCATGTCAAGGATGGCCTTGGCCTGCACCTCGTCCAGACCGAAGCGCGCCATGAGGTTCGATTTTGCCTCGTCAGGGCTCTGGGCGGCACGGATGAGGGCAACCACCTCGTCGATGTTGTCGATTGCCGTGCGCAGGCCCTCAAGGATATGGGCCCTGGCCTCCGACTTGTCCAGGTCATAGCGGGTACGGCGGATAACCACCTCGCGCCTGAAATCCAGGAAGGTGGTGAGGGCCGTCTTCAAATTGAGCAGGACCGGCCTGTTGTCCACCACGGCCAGCATGTTGATGCCAAAGCTGGTTTCAAGGCTGGTGTACTTGTAGAGGTACTTGATGACGATATCGGGAATGACGCCGCGGCGCAGGTCCACCACGATGCGGATACCGCGCCTGTCCGATTCGTCACGCAGATCGACAACGCCGTCTATCTTGCGCTCGTTGACCAGCTGGGAAATCTTCTTCACCAGGACAGACTTGTTTACGCCATACGGTATTTCCGTGATGACAAGGGACTTGGAGTTTTTGTTCCTGTCCTCAATCTCCACCCGGCCGCGGATTTTTACCGTGCCGCGTCCGGTATGGTACGCATCGCGCAGGCCCTTGCCGGTAAAGACAATGCCCTTGGTGGGAAAATCAGGTCCCTTAACCACTTCCATCAGCTCGCTGACAGTAGTGTCGGGATTGTCAATGAGCATGGTCACCGCATCGCACAGCTCGCCCAAGTTGTGCGTGGGGATATTGGTCGCCATGCCGACGGCAATGCCGGATGATCCGTTGAGAAGAAGGTTGGGCACCTTTGAGGGCAGAATGGAGGGCTCATCCAGGGAGCCGTCGTAGTTGGGCCTGAAGTTGACCGTATTCTTTTCCAGGTCGCCCAGAAATTCGCCGGCAAGCCTGGCCATGCGGACTTCGGTGTAACGCATGGCAGCTGCAGAGTCGCCGTCAATGGAACCAAAGTTGCCCTGGCCGTCCACCAGCGGCTCGCGCATGTTAAAGTCCTGGGCCAGGCGGACCAGTGCGTCATACACTGCCGTATCGCCATGGGGATGGTATTTACCAATGACATCACCGACGACACGGGCGGACTTTTTATGAGCCCTGTTATAGGTATTGCCCAGTTCGGACATGGCGTACAAAATACGCCTGTGCACCGGCTTCAAACCGTCACGGGCATCAGGAATGGCACGCCCTATTATGACAGAGAGGGAGTATTCCAGGTAGGACTGGCGAAGCTCTTTCTCTATATCGACCTGATTATCGTTAAGAATGCTGCTCACAATTACCTCTGACCATCAACTTATATGCTGCACTGATTCGTATTCTGCTCTTATCAGATATCAAGGTCCTGAACTTTCAGGGCATTGCGTTCAATAAAGTCGCGCCTGGGCTCAACCCTGTCTCCCATGAGTTCCTGGAAGGCATCATTGGCAGCCTCGGCATCTTCCACCTGCACCTGGAGCATCACCCTGTTCTCGGGGTTCATGGTGGTTACCCACAGCTGCTCGGGATTCATTTCACCAAGGCCCTTGTAGCGCTGGATGTTGTAGCCCCTGCGGGCTTCATCAAGAACCGTTTCCAGCAGGGCGAAGCTGTCCCCTATAGGCATGTAGCTGCCGTCTTTCTTGATGCTGAAGCTTATGCCGCCGAATTTCTGCCGCAGGGAAGAAAAGAAATTCCAGCCGTGACGGTAGGTTTTGGAAGCAAAGAACTCCACCGGGCGCTCTGTCATATGGCTCTGCTCATTCTGGAAGGTGATGAAGATGCGATCATCCCCTTCCTCCTCGGCCACATGGTGTACGCGGGCTGTATAGCCGTGTTCCTTGAGCCAGGCACAGACAGGGCCCTGGGCGTCATTGAGAAGCTCCTCGCCTTCTATCTTCTCGGGACAGGTAATGAGGGCAAGATAGAGGGGCCTGGGAAGGCCGGTCAGCTCGGCATGCTCCACCGACTGCTTCAAGACCTCTATTTCCCGCAGAAGGTCTGTCAGGGCACTGCCCTTAAGCTCGGTCTCGTTCTCAGTGCCGATAACGACGTTTTCACTGACCTTGTTGAGCAAAAAGGCGTTCAGCTCGCTGTCGTCCTTGATGAACTTCTCAAACTTGGAATTGTGGATGCGGTATAGAGGCGGCTGGGCAATGTAGACGTGCCCCTTTTCCACCAGCTCAGGGTACTGGCGGTAGAAGAAGGTCAGAAGCAAGGTCCTGATATGGGCGCCGTCAACATCAGCATCGGTCATGATGACGATCTTGTGGTAGCGGAGCTTGCTTATGTCCGTATCCTCGGCGCCAATGCCTATGCCCATGGCTGTAATCAGGCTCTTGACCTCGTTGTTGGCCAGCATCTTGTCCAGGCGGCAGCGTTCCGTATTCAGGATTTTGCCGCGCAGGGGCAATATGGCCTGATGCTTGGGATCACGGCCCTGCTTGGCAGAACCGCCTGCCGAATCACCCTCGACCAGGAAGAGTTCTGAGTCCGCAGGATTCTTGCTCTGGCAGTCTGCCAGCTTGCCGGGCAGGGCATTGTCAGTGAGGGCGCCCTTGCGGCGCACAATCTCCTTGGCCCTTCTGGCAGCCTCACGGGCACGGGCTGCATCGACAGCCTTGCCGATAATGGCACGGATGTCCTTGGGATTTTCTTCAAAATACTGGGACAGGCCGTCATAGACTGCGCCTGAAACCATGCCGGCAATCTCGGAATTGCCAAGCTTTGTCTTGGTCTGGCCCTCAAACTGCGGATCCGGCAGCTTGACAGAGATGACAGCCACAAGGCCTTCGCGGGTGTCCTCGCCGGAAAGCTGTACCTTCAGCTTCTTTTCCAGATCCGGCTGGGAGGAAATATAGCGGTTGATGGCGCGGGTAACACCGGTCCTGAAGCCTACCAGATGTGTGCCGCCCTCGCCTGTGCGGATGTTGTTGGCGTAGGAGTAGACAGTTTCCTTGTAGCTGGTCGTATACAGCAGGGCGCAGTCAATGGTGACGTTATCGACAACTTTGTCGAGCATCACCACTGGCAGCAGCTTTTCTTCGCTGCCGGCAAGATCTTCCACAAACTGCTTCAGTCCGCCTTCGGCATGGAAAATATGCTTTTCGCCGGTACGCTCGTCCTGGCATTCGATGACTATGCCCTTGTTCAGGTAGGCAAGCTCTTCAAAGCGGCGTTTCAGAACGTCATAGGAGTACTCTGTCGTTTCAAAAATTTCTTCATCAGGCTTGAAGTGGACAGTTGTGCCATGGCGTTCCTTGCAGTGCCCGAGGTCCTGCAGATCTTCCACCGGGATGCCGCGCTCATAGCGCTGCTTATAGGCGTTGCCGTCCCTGTATACCTTCACTTCCAGCCATTCAGACAGTGCATTGACGCAGGAGACGCCGACGCCGTGCAGGCCGCCTGACACCTTGTATGACTTGTTGTCAAACTTGCCGCCGGCATGCAGCTTGGTCATGACAACCTGTACTGCAGGCACATGCATCTTGGGATGCTCGTCCACAGGAATGCCGCGGCCGTTGTCGCGCACGGTCACGCTGTTGTCCGAGTGCAGGATGACAGTAATCTTGTCGCAAAAGCCGGCCATGGATTCGTCTATGGAGTTGTCCACAACTTCATAGACAAGGTGATGCAGGCCTCTTGTGTCTACAGATCCGATATACATGGCAGGTCTTTTACGAACTGCCTGCAAGCCTTCAAGAACGGTGATGGATGATGCGTTATATGCTGCTGCCTTATTCTGTTCTTCCATAATGTAACCTTATTCTGCCGGACCTGTATTATCAGCTCCCCATGGGGCACAAGGGGATCTGCTCCTGCGGCGATGGTGTAGGCCGCCGCAGGCTTCATAATGCAGTACTGTCTTTGTATCAGTGCTCTTACGCCTTGTGCAGGCAAAAGGACTTACATGTCGTCCTCTCTGTAATACGTCTGCTCAGTAATCTGCATGGGCATGGCTATGATGCTGTAGGATTCATCGTCAGCCGGCTGGAACAGGGCAGGGCCCAGGCTGGCCGAAAGCGTAATGTTCACCTCGTCACTGGGAATATGCTGGAGAATGTCTATGAGAGACTTGGTGACAAAGCCTATTTCGTTGATAGAGCTCTTGCAGGTCGCGGCTATGGTTTCAGTTGCCGAACCCTTGTCATCATCCTCGGAGGAAATGGTGAGGCTGTCTTCCGTCATGCGCAGGCGCACACCGGCATTGGTGTTCGTGTTAAAAATCGCACTGCGGGAAAGGGCATGCAGGAAATCATCCTTCCTGAGGGTCAGATGCGAGCATCCGTCTGCATGAACGCGGTTAAGGAAGCTGGAATAGTCAATGAAGCTTGTGTCAGTCAGCGGAATGCTGAACATGCCCTTGAAGTCATTGTCGCGCACGTAGAACCGCTTGTCGCTGATAACAAGGCGGATGTCGCCCTGGCTGATGAGCTTCTTGATGTCAGCAAGGTATTTTTTCTGAATCTTGATGCCGTCGGCAGGAAGATACTGCAAAAGCTCGTCATTCGCTATGGTGACCATAGCAAACTTGCGTCCGTCCAGGCCGCAGAAGACAATGTTGCCGTTGCCGTCAGGCTTGATGCAGAGGCACCCGAAGGAACTGTCCTCGGCGTCATCTATGCAGAAAAAGATCTTTTCAATGATTTCACTTAAGGTCTCGCCATTCCAGACAACGGAATTGTCGGCGGGGAAAGGAGAGAATTCCTGAAACCAGGTGGCTGAGCTGGAAGGCAGCTTGTACAGCCTCTTGCCCTGGGAAATGATTATGGTGTCATTCTTGTCGTCAGTCTTTAAAGTAATAATCCCGTAGGGAAGATTGCGAATCAGGTCAGAAATGGACCGTGACGACACACCGATCAGGCCTTCCTCCTGCACGTCGGCAGGATAGGTTCCGATGTATTCTGTGCTGGCATCTGTCGTCATAAACGACACTGTATTTTTTTCTGCCTTGATCCACATGGTCTTCAGATATGCTGATCCAGCCTTTGATGGCGAAATATTACCAGCTTTCTGAATGCCGTTGGCACACTGTTCTGTATTAATTTCAAATTTCATAATCGCATCACCAGCATACTGCCTGAAAGACCAAAGAAAGGATTCCCTTTTTTTGAAAAAGAGGCAGAAAAAAAAGCCGACGGCTTATTTTAGTAAAGCACGTCAAAGCAGTGCGAAGTGTCCGGGGAAATGGCAGGAAGTAACCTGGAAAAGTGTCACAACCCCAAAAGCGAACAAATTCAATGAGTTTGCAACGTATTTTCCATGGGTTTTCAGCTCATGGAAATAAAAAGGCAATTATGTAACATATTAGCCCCGAACGTAAATAACAAAGGTTTCTTATATCATATAGATCAGAAAAAAACAAGGAAGAGAAAAATCGCAAAAGCATGGGGCAGCGCAGGCCAAAGGCAGCTTGTCCTGCCTTACATCAAGTACTGCCAGTATCTGTTGCCTATGCTTTTGCAGAAACAGGATCCTGCATGACGCCTTCTTGTGAAGTGCTCCCTGAAAAGCAGTCCCAGGAACACGGTTTTCCCTGGCAGCATATTTTGCCCGCACCTCTCACGCCTGCCTTGCTGTCATTCTTCTGGGCCTGCTTGTCACCGGCTTCAGGCTCCGTTCTGCACAGGCACCGGGATGCCCGGGGCGCAGGCCTGCCTTTCTTTATGTATTTAAAGAAAAGAGGAGAAGAAGATAAGGTTTTGTCACTTTGTTTCAAACTTGATTAAGTAAGTGTTTTTATTGTGTTTTTAATGTTCGTAATTATGAACATCTGGTGACATTTTTGGAACATTACGAACATTGCCCCCTGCAAGGCCCCTGAAAAATGTCACTAAAATGTTCGTAACTCCATTTAATGTTCGTACAATGTCTGTTTCGTCTTTAAGATTTTGAAATTATTGAGTTTATCTAGGAAAAGGCTGTGAAGGGATCCGGCCTAAGAAGGTGTTTTTACAGCTTTTTATGAATCAGCCCCTTTCCGTGGCCCTGCCGGGCCCAGCATGTGCCGTGATACCGTGAAAAATGGCAAAATATCATGTATAATCAAACAGATAGACGTGATAGCCACCTCCGGGCTCCGGTGGCATTTTTGATGTTGGTAACTGTGATAAAATTATGATTTTATTAACTTTTTATCTGTTTAAGGAACACTGTTTTGTTCTTAACACGATTAAAATTTTGATATTATTGAAAAAAACGTTGTCTGAATTTTGCATTACATGCGCCGTCATAGAGCAGAAACGGGGTGGCAGCAGGCTTTTTTCCTCAAGGCTGGTGCCATTGCCGGGGCCGCTGGCGCTTGCCTGACCATGGCCCTGACACCCTGAACCGTGGCTGATCAGGGCATTATGGGCAAAATGTTTGTAACGATGTCTGTAACGCATGTAACAAAGTGAAATTATTGCCATTATTTGTTGTACATATAATGTCGTTATCACTTTTAATATCTTGATTTTACTGTGGAAATTTGCCTCTTTTTAGGATTAAATTGTCTATATCTTATGTAAAATAATGATATTATGTATTATTTTGCTGATTTTTATGAGCATTTCTGTGGCCGGGCCAGTGGGACATGCCCGGTATCTGCGGCAACGGCAGGCCAGATGAGGCTTATGGCCTCTTCCTTGTGCCCATTTGCCAGCGTGAGGCAGTGCTGTACGCTTGGATGAGGCAAAGATTTGCAGGAAAGACGCGCAGGAAGTAACGGCCTGGCTGGGACCGGACCATGTCCTGTGCAGATCAGCCGTAACATGGTGTTTTTGTGTATGTTTTGCTGTTTCCTGCTGTGTGTAGCATGCTTTGCGGCAGGCCAGGTGGCTCTCATGTCAGAAGCCGGTGCATAACCGTGTTACTTCTTTGATATTGTTGTGTATTTAAGGTGTATTCTGGCCTTGGAAATCCTCTTGTGCATGGCAGGAGGATGCCGGGCACAGCAGGTCTTCCATATGTCCTGAAAGCAAAGGCTGCAGGCCTAGGCTGCAGCCTGGCAGAAACAGGGTATCAGGCTTTGTTTAAATCATGTATAACGCACTGTTTTTTAACGGTTTTTTTATGTGCGTTATGGCGCAGAACAGGCATAGCGGGCAAAATACGGGCTGCAGCATCTGGCATGATGAGGTGCGCAACCTTGATACATATTTGATTTTATTGTTCTTTTTGTCTGTATCCCCTGGTCCTTTCCTGAATATTCTTGCTCCTTGAGTATTTACGGCAAGTCAGATAAAAAGGGGGATCTTTCATTCGTACCGGATCTCTCTTTGCATGGTGAATCAATGCTTGACATTATACGCTCCAACGCCCAGTCGTTCTGGGTCAAAGTGGCTTTTGGCATTATCATTCTTGTTTTTGTCTTCTGGGGTGTCGGCAGCTTTACCGACAGCGGCTATGTCAATGTCCTGGGGACTGTGAATGACGAGCCCATTACCTATCAGCAGTTTGAAGAATCATACCGCCTGGCAGAACAGGAAATGTCCCAGAGCCAGGGCAGGCAGGCTCTGACAAGCGAGCAGAAGACCCAGCTTGGCCGCCAGGTCTTTCAGAATATGGTATCCGAGCTTCTGATCAACCAGGAAGCAAAACGCATAGGCCTTGATGTGTCCCCCTATGAACTGAGAGTATACGTAGGGGCTCTGCAGATTTTCCAGAATGACAAGGGACAGTTTGATCCTGAGGTCTACAAGAAGGTCCTTGCAGCCAGGCGCCAGAGCCCTGCCTCTTTCGAGGCCGATCTCGCCCGCCGCATCCTGCAGGACAAGATGGTTATGTATGTAACCGCAGGCAGCTGGACAGATTCTGTTGAGGCCAGAAACCGCTTTGCCTTCCTTCGCCAGAAAAGAGTAGTTGAATATGTCTATCTTCCTTCCACTTCCGACCTGCTCGGGATAGAAGATGCCTCCGAAGAAGCCTGCTCCAAGTTTTATGAGGAGCACAAGACAGACTACGTCATTCCTCAGAAGGCTGATGTCCAGTACATCATTGTCGATCCGCTTAAGAGCGTGTCTCCTGAAAGCATAAAGACTGAAGAGGCCCGTGCCTACTACGACAAAAATCTGGCTGCCTACACAGAGCCTGAAAGCGTTGAAGTGTCCCATATCCTTGTCCCTGTTGAAAAAAATGCCAGCGAGGAAGTTGTGAAGCTGGCTATGGACAAGGCCCTGAAAATCAAGAAGGAAATAGCCGATGGCAAGCCTTTTGCCAAAGCGGCTGATGAATATAACGGCCCCAATGCTGCCGACAAGGGCGGCAAGGTTGGCTGGATTACCCCCGGTGCAACTGTTCCCGAATTTGAAAAGGCTGCCTTTGCCGCTGAAAAGAACGTCGTGACCGATCCTGTCAGAAGCCAGTTCGGTCTCCACCTTATCCTTGTCACCGACAAGAAGCCTGCCGTTGTCAAGGCCTTTGAAGATGTCGAGAAGGATATCAAGGCCACTCTGGCCCATTTCAAGGGCAAGGAAGGCCTTTCCGACCTTCTTGACGGCCTGACAGAAGAGAACATTCTTGGCAAGGACCTTGAGGAAGTGGCCAAGGCCAGAGGCCTCAAGGCTGAAAAGACAGGCCTCATGAGCAGCCAGGAACTGCAGGAAAAGCTCGGCATCAGTCAGGAAGCTGCCAGCCATATCATGAGCATGGGCGCCAATCAGCCTGTGGACACGCCACTTGAGGCCGGACCTGCCTATGTCGTGGTCAAGGTGGTCAGTACGGCTCCCAGCTCCTTCAAGCCCTATGAGGAAGTGCGCAGCGATGTTGCCAGGAGGATCCGCAGCGAAGCAGGCATTGGCAAGGCCAGGACTATGCTTGAGGATGTCCTCAAGAAGACTGCTGACGGCGAAATGCCGGCCCAGTGGAAGGCAATGCTCAAGGAAGCTGCTCCCGTTGACAGGACCTCTGCACTCAAGCCCTTCCATGCCCAGAATGATTTGGACAGTGCCATTTTTGCAACCGATCCCGGCAAGTGGCTGCCTGCTGTCTATGCCGTTTCCACTGACCATGACAGCGGCGTACTCATCGGGCGCGTGAAGACCATCGTTGAGCCCGAGGATGCCGAATGGCAGCAGTTTGAAGGCATTATGACCTCGCTGGTACAGAGGGATCGTGCCGGAGGCGTCATGCAGTCCTTTATGGAAACACTGGCTTCCAAGGCCAAGATAATCGTCCGCAATCAGGATATTATCGACAGAAAGAATATGTAGTCTCAAATGATCTGCCTGATGTTCAGGCAGATCATGCATATACTGCGGAAGCTGGCGCATCAGAGCCTGTCTTCTTTTCCTGCTTCCTTTATTGAGGAGACATAAAGCATATGTGTGGTATTGTAGGGTATTCCGGACATCGTCCGGCTGTCGCTCTGGTTGTTGAAGCTCTGCACAGACTGGAATACCGCGGCTATGATTCGGCTGGCGTTGCCTGCGTGCAGCAGGGCAGCCTCTGCGTATCCAAGGCCCAGGGAAAACTGACTCAGCTGGAACAGCTGCTGAGCCAGGAAGCGCCCTCTACGGCTACGACTGCCATGGGGCATACCCGCTGGGCTACCCATGGAGCTCCTGCAGTCCGTAATGCTCATCCCCATCTGAGCAACGACAAGTCCCTGGCCCTTGTTCATAACGGCATTATCGAGAATTATCTTGAAATAAAGAACGAGCTGCTTGCAAAGGGCTACAGCTTCTATTCCGATACGGATACGGAAGTGCTGGTCAACCTGATTCAGGAATGCCACAAGCAGGAACCTGACATAGAAAAGGCTTTTGCCATGGCCCTGAACAAGGCTCATGGTGCCTATGCCGTCTGCCTCATGGATAAGGACCAGCCTGACGTCTTCTATGCGGCACGTATGTCTGCGCCCCTGATTCTCGGTGTCGGTACAGGCGAAAATTTTGTTGCGTCTGATATCCCCGCCTTTCTGCCGTACACGCGCAAGGTGGTATTTCTGGAAGACGGAGAGATGGTGCGTGCTACCAGCTCTTCCTATGAAGTGCGCAAGATTGCCGACTTGAGCCACGTCGATGTCTCAGTCCAGACAATAGAATGGGATGTGCAGGCAGCCCAGAAATCCGGCTACCGCCATTTTATGCTCAAGGAAATCTTTGAGCAGCCCAAGGTGATACAGGATGCCATGTCAGGGCGTATTTCTGCCAGCAAGGACGAGATACTGCTTCCTGAGCTTGATGCCCTGCCTGTGCCAGGCCGTCTCACCATAGTAGCCTGCGGCACAAGCTCCCATGCAGGCCTCTGGGGACGCCATCTGCTTGAATCTGTGGCAGGCATAGGCGTGCAGGTGGAAATAGCCTCCGAGTACCGCTACAAGGAGACGCTGATTTTCCAGCCTGGGGAAATGGTGCTGGTTATCAGCCAGAGCGGTGAGACCGCGGATACGCTTGCAGCCCTGCGCAGGGCACGCGAGTGCGGAGCCACTGTCCTTGGGCTCTGCAATGTCGTCGGCTCATCCATTGCCCGCGAAGCGCATTCTGTGCTGTATACGCAGGCAGGCCCTGAAATCAGCGTAGCTTCCACCAAGGCCATGTGCAGCCAGATGCTTTTGCTGACGCTCATGGCTTTGTACTGGGGACAGAGAAAGGGCATCTTAAGCAGCGAAAAGTGTGCCGAGTATGTGCAGTCACTGCTTTCCCTGCCTGAAATCCTGGAAAACAGCCTGCATGACATGCATGACACAGCCAAGCGGCTGGCCAGAAAATATGCCCAGGCAAAGAACTTCTTCTATCTTGGCAGGGGGCACTGTTTCTCCCTGGCTCTTGAGGGGGCATTAAAGCTCAAGGAACTGTCCTACATCCATGCCGAAGGCTATGCCTCAGGCGAGATGAAGCATGGTCCCATTGCCCTCATAGACAGCTCCTTCCCCACATTTGCCATCTGCCTGAACGATGCCCTGCTTCCCAAGGTTAAGTCCAATGTCGTCGAGGTGCAGGCCAGGCAGGGACACGTGATTGCCCTGACCAACAAGGGTGTCGATCTGGCTGTGGATGATGCCTGGATTATTCCTGAAGTACCCGGCGTTCTTGCTGCATATGTAGTCCTGCCGGCCCTGCAGCTCTTCAGCTACGAGGTGGCAGATTATCTTGGAAAGGACGTGGATCAGCCGCGCAACCTTGCCAAAAGCGTTACCGTGGAATAACGGCACAAAAAACAAGGCATGCTGTAAGTCTTTTTGAAGCTTGCGCAGATACAAAAAAGAGGCCTGTGGAACCAATGGTTTCACAGGCCTCTTCTGCTATCTGACAGATGGCTGCTTTGCTGGTCCCTGGCCCGGTCAGGTGCTGATACCAGAAGTTTGGGAGCCTTACAGCCTAAAAAAGAGTAAAAATGTCATAGTATCAAATAGTTATGTGTTGCTATCTTTTCATGCTTGTGGATATGCTCAAAAAAAAGCCCTGCTGTGCCTTTTGTCTCCGTTTTGAGCGAGTACGTGGCACAGCAGGGCTTTTTCTATACTGTCTTTCAGGAGCCGTCAGAAGGCTCCTGAAAGGCCTGCAAAGGGGTACTTACAATATCTGGCCAGCCTGATTTGACGAGCGGCGCTCAACGGCCTCTGACAGCTCGCGGATAAGATCCGGCACAACAGCCGGATTGGCTGATACTGCCGCCTTTTTCAGCAACATGCAGAGCTTTGAGATGGCAGGGCAGCCTTCAGTGCTGGCAGCCGTCTGGCCTGCTATTTCTGCAAGTGCAGGCATATTGCCATTGCTGAAGGCATGCTTCATGAGCGCTAGCGACCTGACGCATTCCTGCTGTAGTGCGGGAGAAAGCTTTTCAGGCTGGGGCTGGGACTGCACGTTATCATCCATGGATATCATCATGCTTGTGCCCGCAGTCGGAAAAGGGGAGACAAACTCCAGCGTATCCATTTCCAGCGGGCCTGTGGCGGCAGGCTGTGCAGTACGGCGGTTCTGGGGCATGGAAATAGGTGCTCCCAGATCCAGCGGACCTTGTGCCATGGCATTGCCGGAAGGAGGCGTTGTCTTTGCAAGATTCAGCGGCCCTGCAGCCATGTTATTGAACGAGGGAGCAGCGGCCCTGGCGTCATTGCCGAAGATATCGGGAATGCTTTCCTTCTGGGGAGCCGGCTTGGCGGCAGACTGCTTTGCCAGTGCGGCAGCGTTTTCTTCCTTCAGTTCCTTTATCGTATTGACGATGGCCACATCGTCAATAGGCAGAACAAGAGCGTGCGTAAAGCCGGCCTTGGCCAGGGGACGCCAGGTTGACTCATCCTGGGTATAGGCAAGGAAGACAGGATCTACCCAGCCGCTTTCAAAGCGTGCCTTGATGGTGCGCAGTTTGGCAATATAGGGAGAGACCTGCACATCGGCAAATTCTCCCTGGAAGATATACATGCCTGCGGGCAGGTTGCCTGCCATTTCAAGGGCCCCGTCCAGGGAGGCTGTCTGGCGGATATGGCAGTTTTCCTTGCGCAGGACATGGCCTAGAATCGCTCCGAAGGAAGGATCCTTTGAGATGACAACCACCTGCAGGAAACTGGCTTCTTCTTTTTCCCTGGCAGACTGCTGCTCAAGATCCTGCAGCTCGATGACGAGCTCCTTTGTCTTGTCTATGAGCGAGTCCAGTGCCTTGCGGCAGGAGGCAGGCAGGCTGGCACTGCAGCTGCCAAGCTTTTTCTCAAGGTTCTGCAGAGGCGCCAGGCAGTCTGCAAAGAGGCTGTCCTTGCCGGACTCCCTGCCTTCTGGCTGAATCGGCTCACCAAGCTCCACAGGCTGCTGTACAGCTTGTTCTGTCTTGAGATCCAGAAGCATGGGATCAGCGGAAGGCATTGCGCCGGAATTACCCTGAACAGGGGCCGGAAGGCCCTGGGTAAGGCTCAAGTCATTGCGGCGTATGGCAGGCTGGGCAAGGGAGATGGTAATAATGGCGCCAAGGGCTACGCCCAGCAGGGGAACGCAGGCCAGTGTTTCCGGTGCAAAGT
This sequence comes from Desulfovibrionaceae bacterium, assembly GCA_030530085.1. Classification (GTDB taxonomy): domain Bacteria; phylum Desulfobacterota; class Desulfovibrionia; order Desulfovibrionales; family Desulfovibrionaceae; genus Desulfovibrio. Next base: position 13,201 of record JAUMVQ010000012.1, read on the forward strand.
TGGAACGTATGCCAAGTACAGCCAGGGCTGTAGCCAGGGGCGGGATGCTTGTTCCAAGCAAAAATTTAAAGCTGTTGGGAGCGCCTACGGCGCATCCCCACAGGGCAGAGGGAATAAAGATTACCAGGGCAATGGGCCACAGTTCCGTAAAGCGGCATACCCATTTGAGCTGCGGCACAAGAGGAAGGACCGTCATGGCTGCGCCAACAAGGCAGAGCAGCGTCAGGGATACGTCCAGCAGGCGGGAATTTTCAGAGCTGCGCATCATGCTTCTGCCGGCCAGGGGCCAGAGCATAATTGCCAGTCCTCCGCAGCATAAGGCTGCAATCGTCTTGGCTGTGTACAGTCCTTCGGGGCTGGGCAGGCCTGCCCAGCTCTGGGCTGCGGCGCAGGCGATATAGAGCAGGGCCCAGATACGCCATTGCTCGGGCTCGACAAGCCCCTTGAAGAGGCAGACCAGGAAGAGTGCTGCCAGGGTGCCAAGTCCTATCAGGTGCCAGTTGGCACTCTGCCAGGTGCCGCCGGCTGCGACGATGCTTTCGGCAGTCTGTACGACAGGGGAAAACCAGGTACCGGGAACACCGTCTATGCGCAAAAAGCAGGTAAGCGGCACGCCGGCTGCGGCTTCAGGCAGAAGTATCGTGCTGCCTTGCGGATGGGTCTCCCTCCATTCCAGCTGCCCTTCAGCAGTGACGGCAGGCGTATAAAGAACAGGGGATCCGGGGACTGAGGCGCCAAGGTCAAGCACAAGCCTGGAAGAGTCTGATGCTTCTGCCGTGGAGCCCAGCGTATCTGCCTTAGGCTGGGCTGCAGGAAGGACAAAGCGCAGCCAGAGAGTGCCTGTGGCGGTCTTTTCCAGCCTGTCAGGACTAAAGAGAAGGAATTTTTCCTGTGTCTGCGGTGATGAAATTTCGCTGATATCAGTGGATTCCGTATCAAGGTAGTATTCAAGATAAGGCGTAATCCTGAGGGTATCCTGCGTTATCAGGCCAGGAACCATAGTCTGTTTTGCAGGCAGAAGCTGCCTTAGGACAGCGTCCTTGTCCTGCTGTTGCTGTATGGCCGGATCTGGAGCTTTCGGGGCAGGAGCAGCTGAGACAAAGAGGCCTGATCCCAGGAAGATAACAGCCGTCAGGAAGGTGAAAAGGAAGTAGGAAAGGTGTTTGGAGTGAACTGTTCGCATATGCTACCTGCCTTGGAAAGGCGAGATGTGAAAAGATATGATCTGGATAAAATGAGCTTATTTCTTTTCAGATGCAACCTGTTGTATGAAAGTTTTGATGGGGCGTCCATCAGGTGTTGTCATGTCAGGATGGAGACGGAGCAGTTCATTCCAGACTTCAAGGGCTTCATCATGGCGGTGCAGGTCATAGTTTAGGACTACGCCTGTGTTGAATATGGCAAAGGCATGGCCAGGTTCCACTTCTCTTGCCCTGGCAAATTTTTCCAGAGCCTTGTCATATTGTCCCAGCGCCCTGTACATGACGCCGCAGTCCGTGAGGACGGCGGCATCGTTGCCGTTAATGGCCAGGGCTGCCTCATATGCCTGAACGGATTTTGCGTAGTTTCCGGTATCAAAGTAGGCATTGCCCAGTTCAACCAGAAGCGGACGGTCTGTAGGGTCGCTTAGTGCCTTTTTTTCAAGTTCGGCTATGTGCTGCTGTACTTCAGGCGACGGCTGCTGAGCCGCCTGCGGTTGAGCGGAAGATGGCTGCTGCTGAGCCGCTTGTGGCTGTACGGCACCGGGCTGGGGAGAAGAGTCGTGCACCAAGAGCGAGCCTGTGAGAAGGCCCAGAATAAATGTCAGGGCGATAATAAGAATCAGGGTGACCGGAGCCAGCGTAATCCGGCGCATGCCCTGCTGTTCTTCCTGTGTGTTTCCCTGCTTGTATTCTTTAGTTTGCGTTGGCTGCTGCTTGCTCTTCATGCATGTATACCTTTATGTACAGTGGGTCAGTTGTACGCCTGGCTTATATGATTTTTGCCAGACAGACGGGATGACAAAAAAGACGGGATCTTTTTGAGATAACTGTAAGAGACCTATTTTCCCTGTTCTTTTTTCATCTCCTTGGCAATAGTTGTGCGCTGCTCCTCTGTGCAGTCAGGAGACTTAAGTCCCAGGCTGAAGTGCCGGGCTGCGCTTTCCTCATCCTTGAGGTAGTAGCGGTACATGTTTGCCAGGCTGAAGTGAACCGTGGCCCTGTCCTGCTGCTTTAAGGATTCTTCCATAAGAGCGGCACCTTTTTGGGTATCGCCCTCCTGATGGGCAATATAGCCAAGGTAATAGAGCACATCAGCATCATTGGGGTCCAGCTTCCTGGCCCGCTCAAGGAAAAGGCCGGCCTCGCGGTATTTTCCCTGGGCCACAAGGGCAGACCCCAGTTCGGCAAGCTTTTCAATGTTGTCGGGGTCTTCGCCGACCATGCGCATAAGGCGCCCCATGTCGCTGTCATTGTCTTCTGGCATGGATGCAGGGGGCATGCTTTCCTGCTGCATGCCCTGAAAAGAGACGTGCGTTACAAGCGACGGACTGCTGATGCGCTGCCAGACAACTGTGGCGACCATAAGGCCGAGGCAGAGAGCCAGCGTGATGATAAGAAAATGTTTTGCTTTCATATTCTGGTATTATGTATCGGCAGTGTGCGCCTTATGAACTGGCATTGTCTGAACTTGTATTGTCCTTGAGCAGCTGCTCAAGCTGAAAAATCTTGCGGCGCAGCCTTGCCTGGCCCAGAGCCAGAAAGACTGTGTAGGCGCCGATGCCAAGCCATACTGCTATGCCGCTGTACAGGACCCACGGTTCGGTCATGATATTTTCTCCTGAGCCTGATGCCGCCACGCGGGCATAGGCTGGGTATATAGTTAGGGATAAGGTAGTTAGTGAGGGAGGCTCTTGTCCTGAGCTGCAAACAGAAGCTCATCCAGCCTGTCCCTGTCATCCAGCTGCATTTTGCGAATGAGGACAAGGCCCAGCCACAAAAAGCCCATGACAACAACGCTGAAGATGGCGGTTATCAGCATTTCCTGATCCATGCCTCCCCCGTTTCCGGTAAAGACGGCAGGATGAATGGAACGCCACATGCGCGCCGACAAAAAGACCAGCGGCACATCGGCAAAGGCGATGATTCCGATAACGGATCGTACCAGCATGCGCCGCTTCGGGGATATGGAGAGGCTGCTGAGTATGAGGTAGGCCATATAGACAAACCACATAATCAGGGCTGTGGTCAGCCTTGGATCCCAGGTCCACCATACGCCCCACGCCTTTCGTCCCCACAAGATGCCGGTAATGAGGCATAATGTGGTGAAGAGGACGCCGACTTCGGCTGCAGCCTGGGCCAGATGGTCCCAGTATTTTGTCCGCTTCATCAGATAGGCAGCAGAGGCGCAGAAAACCACGAAAAAGCTGATAAGGGCCCACCATGAAAGAGGCAGATGAATGTAAAATATCTTCTGTATTGGTCCCATAACGGCTTCAACAGGGGCATACTGGCAGATAAGCCACCAGGATGCAGCAAGGCCCGCAGAACCAAGCAGAACAAGAAGGACGGATACCAGCATCAGTCGTCTCCGGTGTAGACAAAACGGAAGAGCAGCATGGACAGAGACAGAAAAATGGCGTCATAGGCACAGGCAAACTGTAGCCATGTACTGTCATTATCTGCACCAGTGTCGCAAAACAGGCTTGCAAATACCCGTATGGCAGCCAGAAGAAGAGGGGCAACCAGAGGAAAGACAAGCAGGCTCAGCAGGGATTCCCTGGCTGTCTGGCCCTGTGACAGGGCTCCAAGCAGGGCTCCAGACCCATGTCTGCCAGAAACAGCATGACAAGCCCCTGGAAAACAGTATCTGTCAGGGTCTGGCCCAGAAAGACGATGACAGCGGGCATAAAGAGAAGCTGCGCTGCCAGAATAAGCACCAGGCCGGCCAGGGCCTTTCCCAGAAAGATGCCGGTCACGTGGCAGGGCGACAGAAGAAGGGCCGTCCTTGCTCCATTGGCTTCTTCGTAGGAAAAAAGCATATTAAAAACAAGGGTCTGGCAAAAAATGGAAGAGAGCCAGAAAATGGCTGCGGCTGTCTGTCCTGAGACCGGTTCGCCCGTTTTCTGGGAAAGCGAAAAAAGAAAGACCAGGAGGAGGCCCAGCAGCATGGACTGTACCAGTCCGGCACTGCGCATGGCCAGCCTCAGGTCCTTTTTTGCTATAGCCAGCGCTAATTTGAGCATGTGTTGCCCCCTGCTGCCAGCCTGTCCCTCTCAGATGAGGAAGAAGGCATTGCTTCAAACAGCCCGCAGTCCCTGATTTCAAAGACGGCATCTGCCCTGCATCGCTCTGCTGCCGCAGCGTGGCTGACCCAGAGGATACAGGATCCGTTATTTCTGGCAGCAAACACTTCTTTTTCAAGCAGGCTGCGCGAGGAGGCATCCAGCCCTGTTTCAGGCTCGTCAAGAAGAAGTATTTCAGGCTGGAGGAGCAGTATCCTGGCCAGGCTGAGACGCTGGGCCATGCCCCTTGAAAAGACGGCAGCGCGTGTATAGGCAAATGGCAGTAGCCCTACTCTTTTGAGCACGGACATAATGGCCTCGTCATCGGCCGTCCTGTCGTAGGCGTTCTGCCAGAAAGCCAGGTTCTCCATGGCCGTCAGGTTCGGGTATAAAAAGGTCGTGTGCCCGAGATAGCCAATCATGGCGTTTTCATCATGGAATGAGACCGTGCCTGCGTCAATTTCGGTGAGACCGCCTATGATGCGGAGCAGTGTGGACTTTCCGCTGCCGTTTCGTCCGGTAATAAGATGTACCCTGCCGCCCTGAAAGACGGCAGAGATATCCTTCAGCAAAAGCAGGGAGCCAAAGCTCTTGGTGACATGGTTAAGTTCAATCATGAAAATATGCCGTAGATGAAAGCATCGCACATGGCTGAATACAGGGAACAACCAGGCATTATGCCATGTCCTTAGCCTTTCTTCTGCGCAGATTGAAGAGCGGTGCAAGGGACAGCACTACCGCTCCAAGCCAGATCCAGCTGACCATGGGCTCGATATTGATCTGCACAATCATGTTGTCGCTGGCGTCCACTCCGGATACTGAGGCATAGATTTCCTCTCCGAAGCTGGTAGCCACATCGACCTCTGAAAAGAGCATGCCGGCAAATTTGTCATAGGCCCTCTTTTCAGGCTTTAAGGTAGAGAGAAGTTCGCCCTTTTCATTGCGTACTTCAAGCACTGCCCTGAGATACTCATAGTCTATGCCCCTGCCTGTTTCAGCAGCCTTGAGCGTAACTTTGTAGGAAGAAACTGCCTGTGTCTCTCCGGCTGCCAGGACAAGGTCGTTTTTCTGATTGTACGGGCCTGAGAAGGCTATTCCTATGGCGCACAGGGCAAGCCCCAGATGGGAGACAAGGCTTCCTGCCCTGATAGCGCCCGCTTTCTGTCCCAAAAGCCTCTGTACCAGTGCAAAAAGACTGACAAGAGCTATGGCACCGCAGGAAAATTGTGCGACCAGGGGATGTATGCGCTGGTACGACAAGAGATATGCTGCAGCTGCAACGGCTGCGCCGCCAAGAAGGGCAAGCAGCAACCATGACTTATGCTGTATGCCGAATTTCCAGGAAAGAGACGGGCAGAAGGCCAGCAGCAGGAGAAGCATGGTTCCTATGGGCAGGCAGACCGCATTGTAGAACTTTGCATCCAGGCCTACAGGAACGGGGCTCCACAGGCGGCTGAACACGGGCCACAAGGTGGCATTGAGAATAATAAATGCGAGGACCAGCAGTATGAGTGCCGTAAGGCACAGCGCTCCTTCGCGTGAAAACGGATTTTCCAGCTCCCCGGCACCCCTTTTGGAGATGAAGACGGCCAGCAGGGTGATGACGCACAAGAAGGCGATGAAGGTGAGCAATGGTGTGCCGACCGGTCCCTGTCCGTAGGCATGCACTGAATTGACGACGCCGCTACGCACCAGATAGGTGGCAAAAAATCCTGATATGGTGGTCAGGCTGATGAGGAATATGTTGGCGCGGGTCAGCTTGCCACGTGACTTTTCAAGGATGACAGTATGCAGGGTGGCCGTGGCAATGAGCCATGGAATAAGGGATGCGTTTTCAACCGGATCCCAGGCCCAGTAGCCGCCCCAGCCAAGTTCCATGTATGCCCACCAGGCACCAAGAAGGATGCCGGCAGTCAGGAAGCACCAGGCAACGATAAAGAGTACCCTGGTGGTTTCATACCAGGGCCTGACATCGTCAGAACGGTTTGTTACAGCCTGGGCCAGGGCCATGCAGGAAGGAATGGTAAACCCTCCGTAGCCAAGGAACAGAAGTGGCGGATGCAGTATCATGCCAGGGTTTTGCAGCAGGGGGTTAAGTCCTGAGCCGTCAGCTGGTGCCGGATTCGTCATAAGGAACGGATTTCCCCATAAGACCAGCATGGTGGAAAAGGCGCCGGTAATGGTGAAGAAGAAAATCCAGAACCACAGCCGTGTTCTTTCCGGGCAGTCTGCATAGCCGCGCGTGAGCGCAAAGACAGAGCCCATGATGGCAACGGAAAGTGCCCAGAAAAGCATTGATCCGGGCTGTCCGGCCCAGAAGGCAGCCAGGCAGTAGAAATAGGCCAGCGTATTGTCTGTGTACCCTGCTACATAGCTGAGGCTGTAATCGTGTGTAGCCAGCGCAAAGAGGAGAATTGAGGAAGCCAGGCCAAAGGACAGGGTAATCAGAAAATTAACCTTTTCCAGTATGTTCAGCCCCGCCGTTTTGTCACTCCACGCCTGAATAAGCCCGAAACCAGCGCATCCTATGCTGGCCATGAGTGCAAAAATCAGTAGAAAATAGGCAAAGTAATACATGCATTAACCTTAATTTTGGTGGGAAACAGGACGGGCTGTTTTAGGTGCGGTTCTCTTTCTGGTACTTGGACGGGCATTTGGTCATGAGCACCCTGGCCTGGAAAACGCCGTTCTTTTCAAGATCGCCCTCTATAATCACCTCGGCACCTTCCTTGAAGGTATCCGGTACAATGCCTGTATAGACGACGTGGAGGCAGTTTGTTTTGTCAAACTGATCCTCAAGCGTGAAGCTGACTCCGGTTCCTTTTTCCGGCCTGGTGATATCCTCTCCGGCAACAGTTCCGAAGAGGCGGATATTGGACAGTTTTGACGGGTCCTGCGACTTGGCTTCAGCTACGTTGAGAAAGTAGGTGCTGTTTTCCTGCAGTCCCTGAAAAACAAGAAAGCCGACGCCGCCCAGGAAAAGCAGAGCGATGACGGCGTACAATACTGTATTAGACTTTTTTTTAGGAGGCATAATCGTCCCTATGTCTGAGAGGATACGCAGGGCAGAAGGACCTGATAGACGCAAAGGCGCTGCTGAGAGAACGTGTCTGCACTGAATATCCCGGCATGATGGCGTAAGAAAATCATTTTGCACCCTGTTCTTTTTTTCATTTTTGGAAAGAAAAAACAGAGATGTGTTTTATGGAGAAGGCTGACTAATGCAGTCTGCTCCATAAGAACATTCTTCTTATCATGAAAGGCTATGTGAAGTCAAAAAAGATATTTTTATTTTCCTCTCCTGCAGCTTGTAATTGCGTCATTTTTTTTTACGGAGCATAATGCCGTGTGGCTTTCCTGTCCCTGAGATAGTTCATGAGATCGTTCAGATGACCGGCTGCTGCCTGTGTGCGCGCAGAACGGGGCTTTTTTCTGTTTTTTTGAAATAAGACAAAAAATTGGTTGACAACCAATCGTATCAAGTGTAGATAACTCAAATCAAACGCATCGCGGGGTGGAGCAGTTCGGTAGCTCGTCGGGCTCATAACCCGAAGGTCGTAGGTTCAAATCCTGCCCCCGCAACCAAGAAGATAACAGGGCTTATGATGAAAATCGTAAGCCCTTTTTTATTGTCCTGAAAATCTTTCAGCCTGTACGCAGCCTGCGTTCTCCATTGCTAGATAAACCGGGCAGCAGGGCGCTTTTCAATACCTGATCTGGAAATAGTCCAGCTTCTTCTTGAAACGGTTCTGGGCGGTGATGCATGTATCTTTAAGATTGCCTCGCATGTTGTCCCACTCTCTGAGCCCTCTGTAATAGAACCTCTTGAGATCGTCCTCGATGATGAAGGGGACGATGGCCCAGTGCAGGCATTCTTTGAAAAGTATAAGCCTGCCGACACGTCCGTTTCCATCCTGGAAAGGATGTATCCGCTCAAAACGGACATGGAAGTCAATGAGATCCTCAATTGTCATGGCTGGTTTTGCGTTGTACTCCGCCAGCAAAGAGGACATCTCCTCTGCTACGTGCTCCGGCGCTGTGGTTATGCTGTCCCCGACCTCGTTTGGCAGGAGTTTGTATTCTCCGGTAGCGAACCACTCCTTTTTGCTGTCGCTGGTACCGTTTTTCAGCATAAAATGCAGATTCTTGATGTCTTTTTCGCAGACAGTGCGTTTTGCGTTGTCAATGACCCAGTCGATACAGCGGAAGTGGCTGGTAGTCTCCAGGATGTCATCCACGCTGACCGGCCCTTCATCAGCACTGATGGTGTTGGTGTCAAATATGAAGCGGGTCTGGTCATGTGTGAGACGGCTGCCTTCCATGTGGTTTGAATTGTATGTCAGGTCGATCTGGACACGATGGTAGATGCCGCCAGAAAGGCGTGCTTCTTTTTCGGCCTGAAGACGATCCAGCAACGTCTTCGGGCAAACCTTGCTGTCCCGTCCAGGGCGTGTCACATTTGCAGGGATGTTCCACTTGTTGCCTGAAAGAACAGCACCAGAGATCCTGCCACACGCACAGTATTTCCTGACTGTCCTTTCTGAAATTCCCCATTGCTTTGCAATTTCTGCAACCGTTACAAAATTCATAGCACCAGCCCGTTAGTAAGTATGCTGTTTTGAAAGAGAAGAACATTCGGACCTGGTCCCAGACTTGCTCCCTGACT